>JAADHD010000072.1 GCA_013152075.1 Verrucomicrobiota bacterium
CGATCCAGGGAATCGAAAGGGAAATCTCACCATTCAGCCCGTCAGTCTTCCCGGAATGAAAAAGCCACCCAGCGCAACGGTTGCTGAGAAAAAGGGCGATGGAAAGCTCACTATCGATTTCACTTCAAATGGAAATTTCAAACCAGTGCCGGGTACCTATCAGTTCTTTCTGCGTGGCACAGGAGTTTCCAAATATGAAAACAATCCCGATGCGTTGAAACGTGCCACGGAGAACCAAAAACGGATAGAAAAAATTACCACCGACCTGACGGTCGCCTCCAAAAAAGCAGCAGCGAACAAAGCGCAAGCTCAGAAAACTTTCGACCTGACGAGTAAAAACGCTGCCACTGCCAGCGAAGCTAGCAAAGCTGAACAGTTAAAAAAAGTCGCTGCCGCGAAAACGGCTTTGGATACGGCAACAAAAGCCGCCGCCGCCGCTACTGCAAAAACCACATCTGCCACCAAGGCAAAAACGGCCGCCGCCGCTACCACCAAAGCCGCGACTGCCAAAGCCAAGGCCAAGGACCTGAAATTTGCCGTCTATTCCCCTCCAATCACTGTCGAGATCAAGGAAGCCCCAAAGCCCCCAGTGAAAAAGTAACGGTTCGCTTCAGTTTCCAAACAGCCTCTTGAAAAAACCTTTTTTCTTTTCTTTTTTCGACGCGGCACTCTCTTTTTTTTGTTTTTCCGAAGGCCTCTCTTTAACACAGGGACAAAGATCATTCCCATCTTCCGGCAAGCGCTTATTGGCGATAAACTTGACCGGAAAGAGAGCGGTGTTGGCAGCGATTCGCCCTAGAGCTCTCACCGAAGAAAGCGTTCCGGTTTCGATTTTTGGACTGTCCAGTGCCCCCTCTACCCCAACTGGCAATTCCATGCTGAACATCTGGGGATTCTTGGGAAAAGGAGTGAGTTTCAAGTCGTATTGATCCCTTGCCAGGTCGATTTTTCCCTCTGCGACTACTCGAAGCCTACTCGTATCCAAAGCAAGTGTCTCAGGATAGATCACGCCATTCTCTAGGCGAAGGTGGGCAATTAAACAATTGATCTTGGACTGATTGCCAGTCCCAATCGTTGGCAGTATAGCCCAAATGAGATTGGTCGCCCAGACATCGAGGGCACCAGCATCGACATTTCGCGGGCACACGTCGATATTAAGTTTGCCAGTGGCCTCCTTCAATTGGGGCCTTCCGAATGGGGCATTCTCAGCTGACAGGTCGGCATCGATGTTTGCAAGGGCGCTGAGTGTGGAATCCGGTTTAGCTCTCCGCGCCAACACCCCAATCTCGAAAGAATCGGCGCTGAGATGGATCTTCCAATCCAAAGTCCCATTAACCTTGGGATGAAACATTAGATGCCCCTCAAAATAACCTCCGGGAACTGCCAACTTAAGCGGCTCGATTTTCAAACGTGAATTCTCCAGCACTGCGGTCAAACTTCCTTGCCCAAGTTTATCCTTGCCGGACAAGACCTCTCCCACCTCCAGATTCAAGCGCATATCAAAGCGACTCAGAATTTGATAACTGAGCACACTTGGCAATACCGTCGCCTGGGCAAGTCCGCCCTTATCCAATAGATTCGAAGGTGTTTCCTTCTTTGATCCGGTAGGCGACCATTGATCAAAAGAAAAATCATCGACTTGCAAAGTCGCCGCATTCAAGTCAAGAGAGAGCAAAGGCCGTTCGTCGCCTTCCTCGTAGCGCCATGCCCCCTTCATCCTGGAGCTACCGACTTCGAGCTCCAGCTGATGAAAATCGAACACGCTGCCAGTTTTTTGAAAAACGCCCTTTGCCGAGTAGGGGCCCATCGGCGGCAGATCCATTTCATAGACCAGGTCCAATTTATCCAAACTTCCCCCCTTAAGGGAAAATGAAAAATTGGCGTCCCCTCTCTCCGCTTCTTCATCAATTTTATTTTCGATGCGAAATTCGAGATCTGCAATCGTCCCCTGCAAACTGTTTAAGTAAGCTCCCGCATTTTCGCCCATAATCTCTAACTCGTAAGTAAGTGACACATCGAAGGGCGCCTCGCTGATGACTCCACTCAAGTGCACCTCCCCCGGTTCACGCCCCTTTCTCAACATGGTCGCCTTACTGACAATAAAACGCCATTCCTCACCCCCTCCTCGATAAGTCATCTCGGCATCATTGATTTCTAGAGCAACCTGCCTCTGGTACCACGCTTTCACCAAGGTCTTACCCGTTCCGCCAATCTTATAACGCAGTTTTTTAAACCGGCCCATGAAGCGATCGCTATGGGAGTAATAGGCAATAAGTTTAGACACTTCAGCTTGCTCGCTATTCAAATTGAGATTGAAAGAGAGAGTGTTATTCAATTTGTTCCTGCTTAATGCCAATCGTCCGCTTAAAGGAATCTTAGCAAACTCGGCATCCACCGTCGCGACGGCCTCTCCTGTCTCGACGGTAATTTTCAAGTCTATGTTCTTAATCGACGTTTCTTTTGCAATGCCTCTTATCTTGCCAATTTTCAATCGCAAGCGACCCAGCAAAGGCAATATTGATTCCGGCAGCTTTTCCAGAATTTCTTCTCCCACATCCCCGATCTCTACCTTTTTGTTCACTCTCGATTTTTCATCCTTTCGAAAAACCTCCAGGTTAATTGACGAAATTTCCAATCCCCCATCGATCCGAGGCAGTCTTCCCGAAATATCCAGATCGATAGAACCGGATATTACATCCTCGCCAATACGCCCGGTTAATTCCGGCATGGTATAATGATTCTTCGAAGTCCGGCGCGCCTCCCCTGATAGCTGAATCGGTTCAATCTTGGGAAGCTCACCAGTGAATGGAAGCAACTCAACTAGATGCGGGACTTCCAAGTCAAAGCGGATAATACCCGGATGGGTAAAGTCTCTCGCCGATAGCTGACCCTCCATGTGAAACGAAGTGGAACCAAGCTTGCCATTCAAATCATATGGCCACTCAACCTTTCTAGCCCGTAAATCAGTGAGTGTTCCTGCTTTAATTTTCCCGTGAAATGGCAATTTTAGAAATTTTCCATCTAATGACAACTGGACAGCTTCACCATATTTCGCCGACCCTTCCAGATGATCCAGTTTAAAAACGGTCTTCTCAGGCTGACCTGGCTCGCGGTAGTTCACTCTGATATTTTCAATACTTATTCCTCCCAACTCCTTGAAATCCAAATCGAGCCCTTCGATCTCATCATCTACCCCGGATCCAGGTATAATAGCTTCCCCAGTCTCAGCATCGCTTTTGAGTGCAGCGAAGCCCTCCCAGTTACCTAGACCTTCCGCATTGCGTTCGAGAAAAAGGGTCAAGCCATCGATCTGGACATCATCAATATTGACCTCCTGATGGAAAAGCTCAGTCAGGTCGACGGATGTTTCAAAACGTTCCAGATAGGCGAAATGCCCGTCCGCCCGCCAGCCTTCCGGATTATCCACGGTGATCTTTTCCACTCGAACCGAGGGAACAAACCCGGTCACAAACAGAATGTCCCCCTCTATAGAAACTTCGCGCCCCAGAGCCTCCGTGATCTGACTGTCAATCTTCTCTGCGAAGCGACTCAGGTCAAAGGTAGTGGGACGAATAAGAAAAAAAAAGACGGGTAACAGAAGCAACAACAGTAAAAAAAAGGCCGCCTTCAGAATAATGCCGAAGACGGATCTCTTTTTCCCGAGCTCTTTCTCCAGCCCATGCTTCTGCTCATCCTGTTCCAAGGGGCTTGAGGAATCACTCATCGCATTCTATTCAATAGGGCAAAGCCCTCAGCAGTAGAAGGTTAAAAGATCACCTTAAAGCCAATCTCCCCCTAAACTTTAACTTAAACCCTCCCCATTAATAAATCCGGAAAGTTGGAGTTTAAGTTAAGAGTTCTCAACGTATCACCGTCGATGGGAAACACGTCGCGAAGTCCGTCTGGCCGTCCGCCTTGCGCCACCGTAGTTCCCATAGCTTCGAGCATAACCGTAACTATGCCTTCCACTCACGCCGCCCAATACACCACCTAAAGCAGCGCCCGTTGCAGCTCCGCCCCAGGAAGACATACCGTGGACATTATTCCCAATTACCCCACCGGCAACAGCACCCACTGCCGCTCCTCGATAGACCCGGTTGTAGCCATAGCCATACGAAGGGTATCCGTAACCGTAACCGCTACTATAACTCACCGTAGTGCACGAAGTCAGCAGGGCCATTACGGTCAAGAGCACCGTGAAAGCTAAAATATTTTTCATCTTCATTAGTTTGCCAATGTTTTGAGTTTCTGCGCCTGGTTCTCTCCTTGAGCCGCCTCCATCTTATCCTGGAATTTACCAGCCTCTTCCTTGTCGATGATTCCGTCTCCGTTGCTGTCGACTTTTGCGGCCAGCTTATCGAAAGTCTTATGCTTCTTGCAGTATGACAGCGCCTCATCCAAAGTGAATGAACCGTTTTTACCAAGATCATGGGCCATGAATTTCTTCTTCGTTGAGCCCGGGAACACCTGTTTCCACTCTTCATGAGTCACACTGCCGTTGCCATTTTCATCCGCAGCCTCGAACACAGCTTTCACTAGCGCCTTATTGAGCTCATCCGTTGCAAGCTTGCCATCGCTATTTGTATCCGCCTGCTTCAATGCCGACGAGCAGGAGCTTCCCAAGAGAGCCACAGCGCCAGTGAAGACTATGCAACTGACTGTTAATAATTTTTTTCTTTTCATAATTTATTTGTTGGCATCGTTTTCTTTAGGCTCATCACGGAGTTTTTTGCTAACTTTGTCAGCCCCATCGGCGACTTTTTCTTTCACCTTATTGGCTCCCTTTTCGATTTCCTTACCAACGTCTTCAATCTTCTTTTCGACCTTGTCCGCCTGCTCATCGATTTTTTCCCCCACCTTATCAAGCTTCTCGTCCATTTTCTTTCCCAACTCCTCCATCGGCCCGGTCGCGTCCTCCTCCTTTTTCTTACAAGCACTCAAGCCGACCGCCGCGACTGCCAAAGTGACAATCGACAACGTTGTGATGATTTTTCCAGTTCCTGTGATCTTGTTCGTATTTTTCATATATTTCCCCTTTGCGACAATTTGAATATTGCTGCAGACTATTTAGGATTCCATATATCTGCAAGTATGAAATGGAGAAATTACACGGTTTTGAAGCCGATTTTTTGCCCCTAGCTTATTTAAGGGCATTCGAGAAAAAACGACGGCTTCCGCTTCGAGGGAAACATCCGCGACTTCTCCAACTCAAATAGATGTTTATGTTTGGAGTGCAGCTGTTATTCGCCTTACTCAATATAAAAACTCAACCGAGCGATCATAGCCTGACTGCTACCATTTCTGCTGAAGCGATCGAGGTTGATATGACGCCAGTTGATACTGAAGTTCAGATCACGCTTCAACCACCAGTTCAGGCCGAGTGAAAAAACCTGCATCTCCCCTCCATCAATTCCGCTGTCGTTAAGATCGAGATACGACCAACGTGCGCTGGCCTCCCACGTTCCCCAACCACCAACATCCGTGGGACGAGCGATTGGTGCTGCCGCAAACGTGCCACTACGTCGTTGATATTCCCTCATCTCACCGCTAAGCAACCAAGAGGCCGTCACATGGTATCCATTGAAGCTCGGATCTCCATATTCCACTGCACTCACATCAGTTTGAGTATATTCAGCAGCTAACCAAAATGGGCCCTTTCTCCAAGAGGCTTCCAAATTCCAAGTAAGTGCGCCATCGGCTTCAAGAGAACCCGTGTCTATAAATACGGGTGAATTATCGATTTCCGGTTCCGTAAAAAAACGAACCCCCTCCCTGGCATTGCTGTATCGAATTGCCGCGCCCAGATGCACTAGATTGCTTTCATCCCCGGATGCCCACGGGATCCAGGTGACTCGGCCGACTCCCTGACTAGCGCTGTCCTCAAAAGGAACGCTAGTAATCACCCAATCATTGAAAGCGCCCACGGCCCAACTGGTTTGTTGCTCGAATGCATTACCGCTGAGAACCATACCAAAATTCCTTGAACGCATCAATCCATCGGAAACAGCCGAACGCTCCTGCATGGGTTCGTATACCATACTCATGATTCGCTCCATCGATATTGGCTCCTTCTGCTTGCCAATGCTTAAAGTGGTATTTCCCGGCGTGGGTATATCGAGCCTGTAATCAAACATTATAATCTCATCATCTACCCCAGCATCAAACCCGCGGTCAAAAGCCGAAGTTGCAGCAAAGATGGTGTATATCCAGGGTTGCTCAAACTTGAGAGCACCTACTGCACCAAATCGGAATCCGCGTAGTTCCCCCGTATCAGAGTCATCAAAATCACCCAACATGGATTGCGTGGCAAAATCCGGTTGCCAACGAGTTCGGTCGAGCAAGATAGCCGCGAAAAAAGTGCCGGAAAACCATTTACTGTTCCAATGGTTCCATTTCCTGCCACCTTCATAGCTGATCGGTAACGCCACGGGTGGCGGTACGTATGCGAACCATCTATCCCGTTCGGAAACGTCAGCCGTTAGCGTAGAGGATACATCGGCAGCATGTATTTTCATGGGGACGCGCGATTTTTTAATTTCGCCATTGTGCATCGCAAAACTGGCATGGGTCTTGGTATCGAGAAGAACATCAAAATTCTTTCTGGGATCCTCATCGACAATGATAAGGTTGGCCGGACCTCCAACCGCCAGCTTTCCTAAAACAACTCCCCCCTGCGCATCCACTATTTTCACCCCTGGTTTCGGCGTAATGTCTTGTTTACTGACAAGCTTGAGAATATTCCCTTCAACAAGAATACTGACGGTCACGATTTCGTCCTCCGCCTCACGATTTATGATCCGAACATTCCGAATCATTATATCTTCTGCCACGGAGTGAAACGGAGCAAGCCAGATCAAAAAAACGATCAGGCAGCTAAGGGTAAGCGATGTATTTTCTGTTTTCCAAATCATATAAAATCTCGCTTTTAGATACTATGCAAAAATAAAACTTTAACTTTTTGCCATATAGTGCCCTGCT
>JAADHD010000371.1 GCA_013152075.1 Verrucomicrobiota bacterium
CGACACGTTTTATCAATATGGTAAATGCCAATGGGGGATTACAGACTGCAAAAAAACTCCTTGCCGCCAACGGCTACTCGGAAGGATTGACGCGTTTGTGGGAAGAAAAAAGACTGGATATTTCAATGGAAGCCACTGTGCTGACAGAACCCTGGTGCAAACTATTCACCGAGCGTGAGCTTGCAGTTGCGCGTACGAAACTTGAGCAGTTAGGTTTTTTTAGCTGATTCGAACAAATTGATTGTTCATTGTTGTTGGCTGTTGATTCAATTGGATAAGGCATACTGGCGGTTGTTAGTAAATACCAAGCAGTGACGTAGAATCAAGGTAAAGTGATGTAAGCTATTGCCTGGTCGCGGATATATCTGAAAAAGAACAGGGGTCATATGTCACCCTCAGGGGACGAACGCCAGGCACGCGAAGAAATCGATCGACTGCTCACAGCGGCTGGTTGGAACGTGTGTGATATGGGCCAGCAAAACCTCGTTGCCCACCGCGGCGTGGCGATCAGGGAATTCCCCCTGCCCGGCCATGGCTTTGCAGACTACCTGCTATATGTAGATGGCAAGGCCGCTGGTGTGGTCGAGGCCAAGAAAGTCGGCGCCACTTTAATTGGCGTCGAAACGCAATCCGCCAAATACACCGAGGGCCTGCCAGAGAACCTGCCTGCATGGCTTCGCCCGTTGCCGTTTGCATACGAATCAACCGGTGTTGAAACCCGGTTTACCAATGACCTGGACCCAATCCCCCGATCCCGGCCGGTATTCGCCTTTCATCGCCCCGAAACGCTGGCGGAATACCTGCAAGCGCCACCTGTAGGCGAGGCCGCTGAAGCAGCGGCAGAATATATCAACACGCCATCAAACTTCCTCACCCGCAGGCAACAGATGCCGGAATTAATTGAGGAAGGACTCTGGTCGGCACAGAAAATCGCGATTAAAAACCTGGAACAGTCATTGCGCGAAAACCGCCCACGTGCGTTGGTGCAAATGGCGACCGGCTCAGGCAAAACCTTCACCGCCATCACGTTAATCTACCGCTTGCTTAATCAAATTCGCGGGCGCAAAGCGCATCTTGTTCCTGGTGGATCGCGGCAACCTGGGTGAGCAAACCGAAAAAGAGTTCCAGCAGTACAAATCACCCTACAACAACTACAAGTTCACCGAAGAATTCATCGTCCAGCGTCTGCAAAGCAACACCATCGACACCACTGCCCGCGTGTGTGTCTCGACCATCCAGCGCATGTACTCCATGCTCAGGGGCACCGAGCTTTCTGAAGAAAACGAGGAGGCCTCGGTAGCAGGCCTGGAGCGGCTCTTCAAACAGCAACCACCCATCGAGTACAACCCGGCGATCCCCATTGAGACCTTTGATGTCATCATCACCGATGAATGCCACCGCTCCATTTACAACCTCTGGGCCCAGGTGCTGGAGTACTTCGATGCCTACCTGATCGGCCTAACCGCCACGCCCGGCAAGCAGACCTTTGGCTTTTTCAATCAAAACCTGGTGATGGAATACGGCCATGAGCAAGCCGTGGCCGACGGGGTGAATGTCAATTACGACGTGTTCCGCATCCGCACGGCGATCACCGAAAAAGGCTCAAAAATCGAGGCGGGCTTCCAGGTCGAGCGCCAGGACAGGGAAACCCGCAAAAAACGCTGGGAAGAACTGGATGAGGATTTCCAATACGACCCCAACCAGCTCGATAGGGATGTTGTTACACCTGATCAGATCCGTAAAATCATCAAGACGTTTAAGGACAAACTGCCATCGATCTATCCCGGCCGCGAACACGTGCCAAAAACACTGATCTTTGCCAAGGACGACAACCACGCAGAGAACATCGTGGAAATCCTGCGTGAGGAATTTGGCAAAGGCAATGATTTTGCCCAAAAGATTACCTACCGCACCACCGGTGATACGCCGAAGAACCTGATCAAAGCGTTCCGCAACAGTTACAACCCGCGTATAGCGGTGACCGTAGACATGATCGCCACCGGCACCGACATCAAGCCGGTCGAAATCGTATTCTTTATGCGGGCCGTCAAATCGCGCTCGTTTTTCGAACAAATGAAAGGGCGTGGCGTGCGGGTCATCAAGTCCGACGACCTCAAAGCGGTGACACCCGATGCAATAGCCAAAGACCACTTCATCATTGTCGATGCCGTGGGCGTGTGTGAGCAGGACAAGACCGACTCCCGCCCGATGGAGAAAAAGCCCAGCGTTTCTTTCGGGAAACTGATGCAGGCTGTTTCACTGGGCAACACCGACGAGGAAGTATTGAGCTCGCTGGCAGGCCGCCTGGCCCGCATGGAGCACCGGGTTGATGAGGATGACGATAAACGGATAAGAGCACAAACCGACGGTCTGGGCCTTAAAGACCTCAGCAAAAACCTGGTCGATGCCATGAACCCGGATCTTCCGCTTGAGGCCCGGCAGCAATCGATTCAAACCGCAACACGGCCTTTCTTTGATCCCAGGCTGCGTGAGTTGCTGGATTTCGTCCGCCAGAAGAACGAAATCACCATCGACATCATCAGCCAGGATGAAGTGCTGGAAGCCGAGTTCAGTGCGGATGCCAAAGACCGGGCAAAAAACCTGGTTGAATCCTTCGAGAAATTCATCGAAGACAACAAGGACGAAATCACAGCCATACAAATTCTCTACAGCCGCCCTTATCATGAGCGCTTGAACTTCGAGCACCTGGAAGTGCTATCAGAAGTGATCAACGCACCGCCCTACCTGATGAGTCGTGGTCAACTATGGGAAGCATACGCGGCACTGGAGAAGGCAAAAGTCAAAGGTGCCGGTGGCAAGCGCTTACTGACCGACCTGGTTTCATTGGTCCGCTTTGCCATGCACGAGGATAACGAACTGGTGCCGTTCCCCGAACGCGTCAACACCAACTTCAAAGCCTGGCTCGCACAGCAGCAAACTCGTCATTCCGGCGAAAGCAGGAAGCTCCAGAACAATGTTTTCTCCGAAGAACAAATGAAATGGCTTTACATGATCCGCGATCACATTGCCGCAAACCTGAGTATCGAAACCGATGATTTCGACTATGCGCCATTCTCGGGCGAAGGCGGGTTGGGGAAGGTACATCAGTTGTTTGGTGAGGAATTGCCGGTGATTTTGGATGAGTTGAATCAGGGGCTAGCGGCGTGAATTCCTCCGCAGAGAGTATCACTGAGGTCTTCGATCAGTTTTCTGTTGGATGGGAGACTCGCCAAATCCGGGAAGTTGCTCAAATAAATCCACGCATTGATAAAAAGATGATTCCTGATGATCTAGAAGTCTCCTTCGTACCAATGCCGGCTGTGGAAGTGGAAACCGGCGAAATTGATGTTTCTCAAACAAAGCTGGCTAAGTCGGTTAAGAAAGGCTATACAGCATTTCTTGAGGGCGATGTTCTTTTTGCGAAAATCACGCCATGTATGGAAAACGGCAAGATGGCGATCGTGCCAGCGCTCGTAAACGATTTTGGGTTCGGGTCAACAGAGTTCCACGTGCTTCGGCCCAATGAGGATATAGAAGCCAAGTACCTGTATTACTATGTTTCCAGCAGGTCATTTAGGGGCGAAGCGGAGCGGTATATGAGCGGGGCGGTTGGCCAACGTCGTGTGCAAACTACTTATTTGAAAGAAGCTACCATTCCGGTAGCACCGCTTGAGGATCAGCACCGCATCGTCGCCGAAATCGAAAAACAGTTCTCCCGCCTCGACAAAGCCGTCGCCAGCCTCAAGCGAGTCAAAGCCAACCTCAAACGCTACAAAGCCGCCGTCCTCAAGGCCGCCGTCGACCGAAGAATGGCGCAAGCAAAACCCCGACGTTGAACCCGCCAGTAAACTTCTCGAACGCATTCTCGCCGAACGAAGATCGAAATGGGAGGAAGCTGAGCTTGCCAAGATGAAGGCGAAATGCAAAAAGCCGACAAACGATAAGTGGAAAGAGAAGTATAAAGAGATTGAGACGGTTTCTGAGGAAGGGTTACCAATAGTCCCAGACTTCTGGGTATGGGCGAAGTTGCCCCAAGTTGGCGAATTGAACCGTGGAAAATCAAAGCATCGGCCGCGGAACGATCCGATCTTATACGATGGGCCATATCCGTTTGTCCAAACTGGTGATGTTCGTAAAGCAGTAGGTGCGTTGACAGAATACTCGCAGACCTATTCCGAGCAAGGACTTAGCCAGAGCCGGCTCTGGCAACCAGGTACTCTTTGCATAACCATCGCCGCGAATATTGCAGACACTGCGATATTAGGTTTTGAGGCTTGTTTCCCAGATAGCATAGTTGGTTTTGTCCCAGACTCATCCGACTTGGATGTGCGTTTCTATGAGTACTTTATTCGAACGGCTAAAGAGAACCTTGACCGATTTGCGCCTGCAACAGCCCAAAAGAACATCAATCTGGGGATACTAAGTGAAGTGGCTGTACCGTTTCCACCGGCAAAAGAGCAAGACGCGATTGTCGGGGAGATTGAAAGTCGGCTATCTGTAGTGCATAGCATAGAAACAGAAATTGACACTGAAATGGTCCGTGTTTTGCGATTACACCAGTCGGTTCTGAGGGCTGCATTTTCTGGATGCCTTATTGAAGCTATAATTCCTGAGACCACTGAAGACGGGTTAAACTATACGGTTCGCAAATAAGTTATGATCAAGCAGGTAGGGGGAAAGGCAAAAGCCAGAGATGACAAAAAGTGATAAAGATAGAAATATTTCAGCATTTGATTTCTTCTGTGGTTGTGGCGGGACAAGCAGTGGATTTCAGAGTGCTGGTATAGATATTGCCTTTGCGCTGGATATTGATCCAGATGCCAAACGCACATTTACTCAAAATTTCCCCGAGACCGTTTTTTGCAATAAGAGCATCACGAAACTCACAGCCTCCGACTTACGGCCCACTCTGGACCAACACAAAGATAGCTACAAACTATTTTGCGGATGTGCCCCCTGCCAGCCTTTTACCAAGCAAAATACGGCAAGCCCTAAACACGACACACGCAAAAACTTACTGACCCAGTTCGGTAAAATCATAGAAGAGTTTGAGCCAGACTTTGTCTTTGTTGAAAATGTTCCTGGCTTACAGAAAGTCCCCAAAAACAAACAAGGGCCGTTCCCAAATTTTAAAGCCCTTTTAAAAAAAATGGGCTACCACATGACTTATGGTGTAGTTGCAGCCCAAGATTACGGCGCGCCACAGCTACGCCGCCGTTTTGTATTATTGGCGAGCAGGCACGGTAAAATTAGCTTTCCTGCCCCGACCCATGGTAAAGGCCTCGACAATCCTTTCAAAACGGTTCGTCATGCAATTGAAGACCTTCCCGTTATTGCTGCCGGAGAGATATACAAAGAACCGAGTGTTCATAACCACCGCGCTGCCAATTTATCCGAGCTAAACATGATGCGCATTAAGGCATCCAATCCTGACGGCGGAGGCCGTAACAACTGGCCAAAGGAACTCTGGCCCGCGTGTTACACCCGGACTAACAAACTCGGTGAAACTCATTCTGGACACACTGACTGTTATGGTCGCCTATGGTGGGATAAGCCGGCAACAGGTCTAACGACTCGCTGCATTAGTTATTCCAACGGAAGGTTTGGGCACCCTGAACAAGACAGAGCCATAAGTATTAGGGAAGCAGCACGCCTTCAAGGGTTTGATGACGACTTCGAATTCACCGGCAATCTGGCCTCCATGGCAAGACAAATAGGAAACGCTGTGCCTGTTGATTTGGCTTACGCTATGGGAAGTCTCTTCATTAAACACATCGAGGGAGTAGATGGGTAAATTCAAAACCCGAGCACGCACGGTCGATATGCTGGGACGCCAGCAGATCGCAGGTATCCCCACTGCAATTAGTGAGCTTTTCAAGAATGCGCATGACGCCTATGCTGACCACGTAGAGATCGACTTCTTTAGATCTGACCGGCTTTTCATACTGCGTGATGATGGTATGGGAATGACACGGGAAGAATTTGAAAACCGCTGGCTAACTATTGGCACTGAAAGCAAGCTAAATTCAAAAGCTATGCCTTTGCCTAAACAAGACGTATCAAAAACACGACGGACAATGCTTGGGGAAAAAGGTATCGGTCGCCTCTCTATCGCTATTATCGGCCCGCAAGTTCTTGTCATTACCCGCGCTAAAAGTACCGGCAAACCTCGTAATATAGTAGCTTCATTTCTAAACTGGGGAATCTTCGAAGTACCCGGAATAAACCTTGAGGATATAGAAATTCCCATAAGGGAGTTTTCTGAAGGAAATTTACCATCCGCAGAAGACATTCAGACTATGGTTGATGAGTTCAGAAAAAATCTGCCACAGATTGGCAAAGAAAATAAGGGACTACAACAGCGTATTGAATCTGAATTAAAAGCTTTCTCTATTGACCCCATAGAAATTGATTCTTTTCTGGAAAGCACGGACTACTTGTCGCTAAATGCATATGGTTCAGGAACGCACTTTATTATTAAACCGGCAACAGAACTATTGATAGATGATATTGACAGCAATTCGCTTGAGAAGGCATCTCCTTTGGAAAAGGCTCTACTCGGGTTTACTGACACAATGACCCCAAGCCACGAGCTACCTGTTATTACAACTTCATTTCGGGACTATAAAACAGACACTGTATTTAATGACCTGATTGACAAAGAACGCTTCTTTACACCCAATGAATTCAATAATGCTGATCATAATATTATTGGCGAATTCGATAAGTATGGGCAGTTCAAAGGAACAATCTCCATCTACGGAGATAAATTTAAAAACCATATTATTCCATGGATGAAAAGCCAAGGATTACAAACTAAATGCGGACCGTTCAAAATTGCTTTCGCTGATGTGCAAGGAAAAGCACGCGAAACAACCATCCCAATGGAAGAATGGACTTTACTTACCGGAAAGATGGACCGGCTAGGAGGGCTCTATATCTTTAAGAATGGAATTCGAATACTTCCATATGGCGATACTGATTATGATTGGGTAGGCATGGAGTACAGACGGACTAAATCTGCTCAGTATTACCATTTTTCCCATCGTCGCATTTTCGGAGCGATCAAAATCACAAGTAAAGAAAATGGTGCATTGACAGAAAAAGCAGGAAGGGAAGGATTTAGGGAAAATGAAGCATATCGGCAGTTAAAGAATATCCTTGAGAACTTTTTTCTTCAATTGGCTGCGGACTTCTTTAGAGAAGGTGGCACCAAAGCGGACATATTCATTGACAAAAAAGCGCACTTTAAAAAATTACAAAAAGCGGAAGAGATACGAGCAAAGCAAATTCGTGGTAGAAAGGGGAAGTTCGAATCTGAACTAGAAGCATTTTTCCGATTATACGATGAATCAATTCCCGAGAAGGATGCCTTCGGGATTGCCGAAAAGCTGGCTGAACAATTAGAAACAGCAAAAGCAATAGCAAACCCACACCAGGCTGCTCGAGAGTTTCTAATTATAGAGGAACAATCGCTTCAGCAGCTTAAAGAACTGATTTCAAGGTACAAAATCAGCAAGCCAAAAATTGGCTTGTCTCAATCAACGTTGAAAGACTGGAATGATTATCAAAACGCTTTTATCGGCCTTCAGGTGAAGGTGTTTCAGCCTATTCAAGCAACCATCGAACAGGAGATTACCCTTGCGGCACAAGAAGCAAGGCTTGAGCTTGATCGGCGGTTAAGGATTAAGAGCGCTCTGAAGGCACGTGAAATAGAGGCAACTGTAGCCACAAATACGGAAAAGAAGAAAACAGCGGAACTGTTGGATAAGGTAGCTTCAGAAACAAAACAGGCAATCTCTCAAAGCATTAAAAATGTTTCAGACGAAATTGCCAAGGTATTTAGTGAATTCAATAGCCTAAACATTACTGAATTTCCTGACGAAGAGATAGTTAAAAAACGGATCGAGTTGGAACTGCAAATAGAAGATGTTAGAAACCGTGAAGAACAATTCTTGATTGGAATCAGAAATCAGTTGGAAGCTATACAACTAGACGATGACATGACCCAGCTCGACCAACTGGAAGCACTGGAACAAAAGGTCGTTTCACTAGAAGAAGCCGCTGATGCAGACCTTCAACTGACCCAAATGGGTATGGCTATTGAAGTGATTAATCATGAATTTAATAGCAGTATCCGCGGGGTAAGAAATCGCCTTCGTGAACTAAAAGCATGGGCCGAACTAAACGAAGGTATGGAGGATGTGTACTCTGGTATTCGGGCCAGCTTCGATCATTTAGACAGTTACCTAACGTTGTTCACCCCCCTGCACCGCAGATTGTATAGAACGGAAACAGAATTTGACGGTGCTGATATTAATAAGTACCTAAACGACCTTTTTGGAGAACGTCTAAAACGTCATGATGTCGAGATCAAAGCAAGTAAGGCCTTTTTGAAAAGAACAATAATCGGATACCCCTCCTCCTTCTACCCTGTATTTGTAAATATCGTGGATAATGCCATTTTCTGGCTTAAAAATCGGACATCAGAAAAAATTGTACAATTGAATATCGATGGAGATGACATGCTCATCAGCGATACCGGTCCGGGCATTTCTGAGCGAGACAGGGAGTCAATTTTTGAATTGGGCTTCACGCGGAAACCGGGGGGTCGTGGCATGGGCCTGCATATTTCCCGCAATGTGCTACAACGGGTTGGTTATACGCTATCCCTTGATCCTGGAAAGGTTGATGCAGGTGCTACCTTCAGGATTGCACCCCTCCAAGAGGAGGCAAAATAGAGTGGCGTACAAATTCTCTGAAAGATCTCTGCAAGTTTGTCGAAATTTCTTACAATCAGCTGTAATAATTGACGATCGGGCATTTGATAAACCAATCAAATCGATTCCCAGGGCAGTAGAAAAACCTTTAAGAAGAGGACGGCCGCTCAGAGTAATTCAAAAAACATCCTCAAAAAACGAACACTACCTTGATACCCGTGCCTTAATTAAAAGTTTTGCAGATCATGGAATTATTTGCTCAGCATTAAAGTTTACTGATTACAACGAGAACTCCATTTCATTCAAAAATACAGCAAAATTAGCTGATATTGCAATCATTGACTGGGAAATGGAGGACGAGAAAACAGGTGAGAATGCCCTAAAATTAATGTCTTCATTACTGGAAGATGACTTTTTAAGTCCGCAACGATTCAGATTGGTAACCATTTATACAGCAACATTAGACTTGGAAGATATCTCTCAAAAAATTGCCGCCCATATTCAAAAAGTTCATAAAAAAGAACTTGATATCGACCAAAATGGACTTCGGCTGGTTTACCAATCGATTGTCATTACAATTTATGCAAAAGACCCTCGAGGGATACCTGTGCACCTTCAAATCAATGCTGTGGATGAAGGAGGTCTACCCGAAAAATTGATCGCTTGTTTTTCAGAAAATATTTCCGGAATATTGCCAAATACAGTTTTATCTGCCTTGACTGCTATTAGGCATTCAACCCATCGTATGCTAGCTCTATTTAATAAAAACCTCGATTATGCATATCTAACGCACCGAGCCAGTTTACCGAAACCAGATGATTCGGCCTACCATTTGGAGGTGTTCATTGCAGAAGAAATAAAATCCATACTGACGAGTTATGACTGCATTGGGTCAAATGCTTCGTTTCCTGTAATAGAAAAGTGGTTATTTGAAAAATACGAAAAGGAATATCAATTTACTTGCTCCGATGGCAACCTTAATAGGGACACTATTTATAGTTGCCTTAAAGTAGGGAGCAGTAGCACCGAAATTAATATCAAAGGGGGGGGGAACAAACTATATCAGAAATTTTCACATCTGCTTTCAGGTAACGCAGCTATCGCATTCTCTAGTGATATCGAGCTATCAAGACTGTCAGTTCTGAAAACACGTTACAAAAACAGCGCGCCATACCTAACTACTGGAGTAGTATTGCAGCAGCAGAAAGACAAGTCCCTTTGGGTATGCATACAGCCTAAATGTGACTCTGTAAGGCTTGAATTGAAATCAAGTAAGTTTCCACTTTTACCCATACTTCCCGGTGTCGGCGGAAAATCTACACTTCCCAAGTTGCGTGATAAGGATACTGAAAAGTTTTGCCATATTCTAATTCATCCTCAAAACTGCCGATCAATTGAATTTAAATCAGCAACAGTAGATAAGAGTCAAATTTACCCCATGCGAATTAAGGGGGAATGGATTTATCTATCTACCGAAAAACATCGCTTTCAGTTTATTGCAGAGTTGAAAGATGAAGTAGCACAAAATGTACTAAATGATTTTGCGGCAACAACTGCCCGGGTTGGGACCAACCCGTCAGAATGGCTACGTAAAAGTGGTTCGGGATAAACAACTGAGGATAAACTGGACAGAGCATGAGCTGCTGATAGCAATGAGCCTTTATTGTCGCCTGCCGTTCGGACAATGCAATAGCAGAAATAAGCTCGTCAATGAAGTTGCCAGTAAAATGGATAGAACCGCAGGTTCTATTTCCCGGAAACTCGGGAACATCGCATCGCTCGATCCTCGCCATCAGGCTCGTGGGGTAGGAGGGCTACCCAATAGCAGCAAACTAGACCGCAAGGTATGGGCAGAATTTCAAGATAACTGGTCGGCTATGGCAGAGAAGAGTGAAGCTGCATTTGGGGCCTTGATGGGTGAATCAGGCCAGGAAGAATATGTTACCGAGGTTAAACACCAGCTTGGACCTTCCGAGGTTGAGCGGGTAGTAAAAACACGCCGGCTCCAAACATTTTTTTTAGCTAGCTATGAAAATCGTTGTGCCTTGACAGGGATAGCCGTCCGCCGTTTGCTAGTTGCCAGTCATATCATTCCATGGAGCGAAAACGAAAGTCGACGCGCCGATCCAACCAACGGACTTTGCCTCAATGCTCTTCACGACAAGGCCTTTGATCGCCACCTGATCACATTCGATGAAGATTACAGGCTCATGGTTTCAGGCATCTTGAAAAGGGGTGACATTCCCGAGTTTCAGTCTTCAAGTTTTGCCGAACTCGAAGGCACGATGCTTGCGCTACCTCACCGTTTCGCACCGGATTTCCAAGCCTTAGAAGAACACCGAAAAGCCTTTGTTGGTTAGCAATAAAATGGGGCAGTGTGGTTTTGATGTTACACATTCCACCAATGTGAAAAATATCAATGCGTTTGGGATCAGAATGATTGACCTCAATATCACAATTATCAAAACTAAGGCACCTTCGCAAATTGACAGACATTGTTGACAAGAAGACACGGTCCAGGATGATGAGTGGAATCAAGGGGGCTGATACCAAGCCTGAAATGCTTGTTAGAAAAGGCCTGCATGCCAAGGGGTTCCGGTATAGATTACATGAGAAAAATCTCCCCGGTAGACCTGACCTCTATTTTCCCAAATTTAAAGCAGTCATACAGGTTAATGGTTGTTTCTGGCACAAACACCACTGCAAATATTTCAAATTGCCGTCTTCCCGGCCGGAGTTTTGGCGAAAAAAGTTGGAAGCCAACGCCGTAAGGGACGAACGCAACCAGTACCAACTAAGCGAACAAGGGTACCGTACTCTGATTATTTGGGAGTGTGCTTTCAGGGGGCAGCCAGAAAGGGTTGCTAAAGAAGTGCTATCAGTTGCTGCTGGCTGGTTGGAAAAAGGGAATTGTGATCTGGTTATACCCTAAAAGCTGCGTATTCCGGCGAGTATGAACACCGATTCCGGTTCTTTGTGCACGGTGAAGCTCGCGCTCTGCCCGGTACAGTTCTATACCGCAACAAATCGCTCTGTGTTGGCTCGATGATTGACAATTCCCATTTTGGGAATGATAATTCCCAAAATGGGAATTAAGATAACAAGCATGGGTGATGCACTTTTTACCAGAACACAGCGACAAGTGTTGAGCCTGCTTTTTGGAAACCCGGACCGGAGTTTCTATTCGAACGAGATTGTTCGCTTGGCCAATGCGGGAATCGGAACCGTTCATCGGGAACTTAAGCGGCTTGAATCCGTTGGCTTGATCAAGTCGAAAAAGGTCGGAAATCAAAAACACTACCAGGCAAACAAAGAGGCCCCAATTTTCGAGGAACTGAAAAGTATCGTTGCAAAAACCTTCGGTATAGCGGATCGGATGCGCGAAGCGCTAGAGCCACTGCAAGAAAGGGTAGTCGCTGCATTCATTTACGGTTCGGTGGCCGGCAATACCGATTCGGCACATAGTGATATTGATCTAATGTTGATTAGCGACGAAATAACATACCAGGAAGTGATTCAGGTTTTGATGGGCGTCGAACAAGAGCTGGCCCGGCCGGTCAATCCCGTGGTCATGGGATGCGAGGAATGGCACCGTAAGTTGGATGTAGACGGGGGGTTCGTTGGGCGCATAATGGATAAATCAAAAATATTTCTGATCGGATCGGAAGATGACCTCTAACAATTTGGAAAACCTTGCGAGCATCGGCAAGCTGAAAAGAGAGCGCACCAGCCAGTCTGAATTTGACGGGCTGGTTCAATCCGGACGTAGACGGCTGGCGGATGCGCGAGTCACAAATTTGTCGCTCGAAGGCCGTTTTGATCTGGCCTACAATGCATCTCACGCACTTTCGCTGGCAGCATTGCGTTGGCATGGCTACCGCTCTGATAGCCGTTATCTGGTATTTCAGTGCCTGCCATTTACGCTCGGCATGGAGCCAGCGCAATGGCGGCTCTTGTCGCTGTGCCATGAACGACGCAACCTGGCTGAGTACGAAGGGCATCTGGATGTGGAGGAAAAACTGGTTGCCGAGCTGATTGACATGGCTGAAGTCATAGCGGAAAAAGTTGAAGCATTAGGGGAGTTGACATGAGCACAGCCAACATCACCCAAAAACTCTGGAACTACTGCCACGTCCTGCGTGACGATGGCATGAGTTATGGCGATTATCTCGAGCAACTGACTTATCTGCTGTTTCTGAAAATGGCGGACGAGCGGACCCAGGCTCCGTATAAGCAGACCAGCGTTGTGCCCGAGCAGTGGGGCTGGCAGAGCCTTCTAAAGAAAGATGGAGATGAGCTGTTTGATCACTACCGGCACGCACTTGAGAACCTGAGTAACGAGAAGGGGTTGCTGGGCCTGATCTTCAACAAGTCCCAGAACAAGTTTCAGGATCCTGCAAAATTGCGACGCTTGATCGTTGACCTGATTGGCAATGAAAACTGGTCAGTCATGACAGCCGACGTGAAAGGTGACGCTTATGAAGGCTTGCTGGAGAAAAACGCCCAGGACACAAAATCAGGCGCAGGGCAGTATTTCACACCACGTCCTTTAATCGCAGCCATGGTGGAGGTGGTGAACCCGCAGCCGGGTGAGACCATCTGCGATCCGGCCTGTGGCACTGGTGGGTTTCTGCTGGCAGCCCACGAATACCTGGTGTCCAAAAATCCAAATTTGACCAAGAACCAGAAAAAGCAGCTCCAGGATGGCGCCTTTACGGGTATTGAGCTGGTGCAGTCGGTCGCCCGGTTGTGCGCGATGAACCTGCTGTTGCACGGCATCGGTAGCCAGGAATCCGAGCCCATAGAAGTCTCCGA
>JAADHD010000461.1 GCA_013152075.1 Verrucomicrobiota bacterium
TTTTATTACAAGAGGTCCGGCGTCTGACAACCTTCCTCTAAATAAATCCCATTTTCTCTCTCACCCCCCGGACAAGTTGACGGCAACGATGAATAATAACGAAGGAGAAATACTCGTTAGTTGCTTTGATAACGTCGACTGGATTCGTGTTGAAGGAAAAGGCTCCCATCTGAACAGTTCCCAGATAAAAGAGTTCACTCAACGCAGCCTGGAAAAGGGGCATCGCAACTTTGTCGTGGATTTGGAAAACTGCCCCGCCGTTGACTCCACTTTTATGGGTACTCTCGCCTCAATGGCGCTCAAACTGCGTTATGAACCCGATGGGAGGGTCGACGTCATCAATGCCACCGGACGCACCCGCGACGCAATGACGAGTCTAGGCTTGCACTGTCTGCTCGAGATGGATGAAGACGGCAGCGCATGGAAATCTGAGCGCGAACTGGTCGAAAAAAATCTCGGCAAACCTTTGGCCTCCGATGATGAAGTGAGCAAAAAAGAAAAGACCGGCAATGTTCTTGCCGCCCACGAAGCACTGGTGGAAGCCAATAGCGAAAATTTTTCCCGATTCAAGGACGTGATTAATTACTTGAAGGATGATCTAAACGACGATGAATCCACATGATGGGGACCTCCAATCCCGCCTCCAGCTTTTTTACCGGCGAGCGCGCAGTCTTTCAGGCGTGCTTCCTCGACAGCTGATTTCTCAACACCGAGACAGCACACTTACTCAATACATGGTAAGCGTTACTATTTGCAACTGACTTGAAATGAACAATTTCATTTACCTCAGCATCATCACCTTACTGTCTGTCGCTTTTGCCTGGCTCTATCAGCGGATGCGAAAAAAAATCGACCTGCTCTCCGGAGAAAAGGAGGCCATCGAAATCGAAGAACACCGCATGTTCGATTTTTTACACGGCCTGAGCGCATCCCTCCAAGAAGACAGCTCACCCCCCAACATGCACCGCTATATCGTCAACGGAGTCATCCAGGTAATCAACGCTGATGCCGGAGCCCTCTATTTGCTCGATGATGCCACTAATGAGTTGATCCCTGTCTGCTTGAGCAAACAACTGGCCCCAGTCATCCCGCTGTCAGCTGATCTGGTGAACAAAGCCACCGAAAACGCCAATTCCCTGCGAAGCCATCTAACCCTGACAACCGCCAGCGCGGACGCCGGATTTCTCAGCAAAGCCCTGATAGACGAAAAGCCTATCCATACCAATGCGCTGACCGAACACCCTCTCTTCGAAGGTGAAAACAACCCCTTCCAGGAAAATCTCGCCGTGATGACCGCCCCGCTCATCTATGGCGAAAAAAAAATCGGCGTTCTTGCCGTTACCAAGCACCACTCCGGCCAGCCTGAAGACCAGGGTTTCACCGCAAATGACGGCGATGTTTTTGCCTCACTCGCTGAGCAAAGCTCATTTGCGCTGGGCAGTGCCATCATTCATTCGGATGCACACGAAAAACGCCAACTCGAGCAAGAGTTGCGCAATGCCAGTGAAATCCAACGAATTCTCCTCCCCAGAACTTCCCCCGGTCTGGACAACTACCACCTGGCCGCCACCTTCTCTGCTGCCAAACTCGTCAGCGGAGATTATTATGATTACGTGCCGGTTGACGATCATCACTGTGGTGTAGTGATCGGCGACGTCTGCGGCAAGGGCATTCCCGCCTCGCTCATCATGGCCATGTGTCGCAGTGTGCTCAGAAGCAACGCCAGTAACGAATTCTCGCCCGCTGCCGTTCTCCACGCTCTCAACCGACTCATTTTTCCTGACATCCGTGAGGACATGTTCATCAGCCTGCTCTATCTCATCATCAAAGACGATAGTGGAGAAGCCGTCATGGCCCGCGCCGGACACGACCCTCCTTTGCTCTGCCATCACGACCAGGGCGGAGAAATCGAGATCCTCAGCCCTGCGGGAATGGCCGCTGGCATCGACATGGGCGATGTGTTTGACCGCATCGTCCAAGACTACCAGTTCACCCTAAAAAAAGGGGACGTGCTGCTACTTTATACCGACGGCGCCACCGAAACGCTGGATGCAGACGGTGAAGAATTTGGCGTTCAACGCCTGTCTGATGTGCTTCATGACTCCTACCAGGACGGCGCCGACGCCGTGATCGCCAATATTCTGACCACTTTGAAAGAATTTAGCGGCAACGACCAGCAAAACGACGACATCACCTTGATTGCTGTCGAAAAGCGTTGAATAGTCCCGTCCCTCGGCCGGACACCGACAGACCAATAATTCCCGGCCGGACAAAGACTATCCTGGGTGCCATGACGAACGATCCTGAAGAACAGACAAGTGCTGATGAAACACTGGAAGACGACACTGTCGTTGAGATCCATACGGACTCGGAAGACGCTGCGAATCCCGGCGAAGCCGATTCGGCAGAATCCGGCGCCAACGAGGTGCCTGAATCCGCTGAAAACGAGCTCGACAAATGGCGCAACCTCGCTCATCGCAATCAAGCGGAACTGGAAAATTTCCGCAAACGCATGGCGCGAGACAAAATGGACGCCATTCAATACAGCAACCTCGGATTGCTGGAGGAGCTGTTGCCCATCATTGATAATTTCGAAATGGGTCTGACGGCCGCCAAAAACGAATCCGAAGAATCGATGATCTTCCAAGGCATGAACATGGTGTTCAAGCAAATGCAAAACTTCCTCACCGAGCACGGAGTGGAAACCATCGAAGCCGACAATCAGACTTTTGATCCCAACCTGCATGAAGCTCTGGAACAACGCCACGACGACACCGTCCCGGAAGGGGATGTCATCCAGCAAACGCGTCGCGGTTACAAATGCAAGGATCGACTGCTTCGAGCGTCCAACGTGGTAGTCTCGAAAGGCCCCGAAGCTTAACTCGAATATTTTCAATTTTCTAAATTCCACACCATGGCAACTATGGCCAAACGATGTTATTACGAAGTGCTCAGCGTCAGCCGAGAAGAAACCAAGGACGGGATCAAAAAATCCTACCGCAAACTAGCGGTAAAATTTCATCCCGACAAAAACCCTGACGACGACACCGCAGAAGATAAATTCAAGGAAATCGGCGAGGCCTACGAAATCCTCAGTGATGAGCAAAAACGCGCCGCCTATGATCGCTACGGTCACTCCGCTTTCAGTCAGGGCACCGGCCCTTCGGCGAGAGGAGCCGGCGGTGGTTTTCATGATCCTTTCGACATTTTCCGTGACGCCTTTGGCTCACAGGGAGGAGGCGGAGGCGGAAGCAGTATCTTTGATGAAATTTTTGGCAATTCCGGTGGACGGCGACGCAAACAAGGCCTGAACCGGGCCGGGTCCGACCTGCGCTATGATCTGCAAATCACTCTCGAAGAAGCTGCTTTTGGAATTGAGAAAGAACTCGAACTCGAAAAAATGGGCGTTTGCAAAAAATGCAGCGGTTCAGGCTCAACTAAAAGCGGCGAAGTAAGTGCCTGCGGAACTTGTGGCGGCGTCGGCCAGGTCGTGGCTTCGCGAGGATTTTTTCAAGTTCAACAGACTTGCCCTAGTTGTCACGGCGCCGGTGAAATTATTGCCAACCCCTGTAACACATGTGATGGAGAAGGCCGGGCGAAAAAAACCAGCCGTATCAAATTGAAAATCCCGGCAGGAATCAGCCAGGGTTCCAGACTCCGTTCCACCGGCAATGGCGACGCCGGCATTTGCAAAGGCCCCTCCGGCGACCTCTACGTGGTAATCCATTTGCGCGAACATACCGTCTTCGATCGTGACGAAGATGACCTCTACTGCGAAATGCCAATCTCATTTGCCCATGCCACGCTCGGCGGTGAAATGGTTGTGCCTACCCTGCAGGGGAAAGCTTCCATCAAGATCCCCGCAGGCACCCAGACCGGCACGATTTTTCGACTGCGGGACAAAGGCATGCCGGTTCTCGGATCAAGCACCAAGGGAGATTTATTGGTAAATACCCAGGTGGAAGTTCCCACCAAACTGAATAAAGAACAAAAAGAAAAACTCCAGGATTTTGCGGAAAGCATCGGCGAAGAAAATTCACCGCTTCACGAGTCTTTCTTCGAAAAAGCCAAAAACTTTTTCAAATAGCGAATCCAACTTCTATCTTCTGGTTTCTTTCTCCTAACTTCTTCCCCAATGTCCCAACATCGATTTTATATTCCAGCCAAATCCTGGGATCCCGAATCCCTATCGCTCGAAGAAGGAGAATCCAAACACTGTGCCGAAGTGCTGCGCTGCAAAGCCGGTGATCGAATCACAGTATTCAACGGTCAAGGAACCGAGGCCATTGCCGAAATTTCTTCCGTCGACTCCAGCGGACGAAACATTTCACTTAAACTCATCGCTCTCAACAAAACCGCACGCCCCCCTGCTTTCATCACTTTGGGACAGGCAATTCCCAAAGGCAAAAACATGGATCTCATCGTCCAGAAAGCCACCGAACTCGGCGCGTCAAAAATCACCCCGCTGCTTTCTGAACGCACCGTGGTCAAACTCGACGGAGCAGAAGCAGAGAAAAAACAAGCCAAGTGGCAGAAAGTCGCTCTCGAAGCCTGCAAACAATGTGGACAAAACTGGCCTCCCGAAGTTTCACCTATTCAATCAGTCGAACAATTTCTCAGCTCGCAGGGCGGCAATAAAAACGCCAGCGGAGAGCTACTCCTGATCGCCGCTTTACACCCCGATGCCCAGTCACTGAAAAGCCTCCTGGATTCCGACGATACCAAGCCTGACTCCCGGCCCAAGGCATCTACCATCCTGATCGGCCCGGAAGGAGACTTCACCCCCGCTGAACTCTCCACCGCCACAACCGCTGGCTTCCGCCCTCTGTCACTGGGACCGATCGTCCTACGAAGCGAAACGGCCGCCATCTACGCCCTCAGCGTGCTCGGCCACGAGTTGATGCGCTAACAAACAGATAGGCGCGAGGCATCCATGCCCTCCCTACTTCCCGCCGACGGCCTTGCGGAAACCGACAATGGCATCCGCGACTGTATTTGCCAGTTGTTGTCGATACTCGGCTGTATGGATTCTTTTAGCGTCCGCTGAATTGGTCACAAATCCTCCCTCGAACAAAATCGCTGGCCGGGTGATTCCTGTCAGCACATTAAAACGCGCGCGCTTGATGCCCCGGTCTTCCACCTTCATGCGGTGCATCGCCATCGCATGAACTGCCGTTGCCAGAGCAATATTCTCTCCGTCCCTACTGTTGCCACGCCTACGCGTACCCGAAGCCCGTCCGCTATTAGTGGACTCCGTGCCCTGCGGAGCCAGCGCATAAGTTTCAATTCCGGTCGCCAAATGGTTATCCGATGAATTATAATGCACACTGATAAAAATCGAATTCTTAATTGAGTTCGCCACCTTCACACGTTCGTGCAGCTCCAGAAACTTATCCGTTCGACGGGTCATGTGCGTTTTAAAGCCTCTTTTTTTCAAGGCTTTCTCCAATCTCAAAGCCGTATCAAGACAGTAATTTTTTTCGTATCCCAACAGCCCTATGGCACCCGGATCATGCGCCCCATGACCTGCGTCGATCACTACCGTATCAAACTTTCCTACTTGCTTGATATAACCCGGACGCAAAACCGGGTCGATCAGCTTAGCCAGATCCACCACCGATACGATCGTGCGGTAAGTCGGCTTGATGACAGGAAAGCTCAAGACAAACTTCACCTTGTTAATGAATATGGACTGCGAATTCAATTCCCATTCCATCACCAGATTCGGACTTTTAAAAGTAAGCTTTTTGCCGTTTTCCTCCAAGGCCGTGAACCGATAAAAGTCTTTCACATTGGCCGCCGAAACATATTTCAGCCCACGGTAAGGAATCAGCTTCCACTCATCCGCCGCAGCGGCCTGTTGAATAGCTCCCCCAAATCCAATCAACCATGCAGACAACAGCAAGCCCCATCGCAAGATCCGCCTGCGATTGCTACTTTTTGAATCGCCTGCGGCTGTCTGCTCACCACTTCGGCTCTGATTGCTGATCCCCGACATTCAACTCACTACTCTCAATTCCCTATTCAAAACTCATCCGCCTCCGACGCATGGCCCGCGAACCTAGCGGAAACGCCCTTGCGGTGCAAACAGGTTCTCCGCCAAGCTAGAGCGGCTCCAGGCCATGACATTTGTCTAGCTTATTATCCAGATATTCTTAGGTTATTTTAATGAGTGTGTTCGACCAGCTCAAAACTCTATCACGATCAGAAAGCCTGATCGCTATGGAAGCCCTATGGAATCAACTTCGGAATGCAGAAGACGAACCTCCATCACCTGAATGGCACAGAGAAGAACTCGACCGCCGCGATCAGATGATCGAAGATGGCGAAGCCCACTTCTCCTCATGGGAGGTTGCCAAGAACCGTGTTAGAGACCGGGTTAAATGACCGTCGAGATCCTGAGCACCGCCGAGGACGACCTCGTCGCTGGATACCATTTCTACGAAGCTCAGGAACCGGGAATTGGGGATTATTTCCTCAATTCCATTTTTTCTGAAATTGATTCCCTGCAACTCTATGCAGGAAGTCACAAAATTCTTTGGGGTCGCTATCGCTTACTTTCGAAAACATTTCCATTTGGAATATTCTACACTTTTGATGCCGACCTTGTTCGGGTTCGTGCCGTATTGGATCTCAGGTGCCACCCTTCGTGGATACGCAAACAGGCCAAACGGAAAGCTTAATAATCATCTCTAGCTTATTATCCTTGGATAATTTTCTCCCCTTCCCTAAGGTTCCCCAAGAAACGATGAGAACAAGCTGGGCAATCTTGACTGGACTAATATTAGGCGGCAGTTGCCACCTTGCAGGAATTCTTTCAGTCACGGCTAAAGAACTTCCTAAGCTAAAGATCATCC
>JAADHD010000098.1 GCA_013152075.1 Verrucomicrobiota bacterium
CGCAAAGCATGGTCATCTGAAAATAGAAACAGAATATTGGGACGCTCATCAGCAGCGAGCGAATGGGTGAAGATCAAACAGAACAAAGATAGATAGATTTTTTTCATGGGTAAAAACCAGGGGAACACCTCCCCTCTACCTTGTAGGGACAATCTCTCGTTTTTGTCACAAAAACTTTACTGAACTGTATTTAAAAACAGACCAGATCCCGATTACTGCTCTTTTTTTGCGCCAAAGCCACTTCTAACGCCATCCTGCCAGTTGACGAAGAGCAAAATCTCTCTAACGGTTTACGCCCTGTTGCAGGGTCGTCCTTAAACCCTGTAACACCCTGAAACCAATATTGACCCTGACTATCCATCTATAGCCAATGAAACTTTCCCGCCCAACCTTTTTTGCCACCGCCCTGATCGCGAGTAGCACCTTCGCCGCACAAGCCGCTGACAAACCCAGCAACATTGATTTTGTCAAAGATGTGCAGCCAATCTTCGAAGCTGCCTGCGTAAATTGCCACGACGAAGCCAGTAACGAAAAAGACGGTGGTGACTACCGCATGGACACCAAGGAACTCGCATTCAAAGGAGGCAAGGATTACAACCCATCCATCGTAGCCGGTGATCCCAATGAATCCCCAGTATGGTGGATGACCACCGAGCCAGCTGATGGCGACGTCATGCCCGCCAAGCCAAAAACCAATGCCCCCATCACCAAACTCCAGCAGGACATTCTGGAAGCCTGGGTGAAAGAAGGTGCCAAATGGCCCGACGGTTTGGATCTCACCGAAACACCTCGTTTGAAATTCAAAGTCAATGTATTGCCGGTGTTGAAAAAAGGGCCTCCGTTTTCTGAAAAGAAAATCGGCACCATCAAAACCTGGATCAAGCAGGGCGCTACCTGGCCAGCTAAATATCAATTGCCGCTCGAAGGCGAAAGCAAGGAAATTGCCGAGCCTGCTGGCAACTTCACCCTCACCGTTTTGCCCTTGTTGAAAAAAGGCGGTGAATTTTCGGTCGCAGAAATCGCCACTCTCAGCAAATGGGCTGAAGCAGGCGCTCAGTGGCCCAAAGGCTACAAACTTCCGCTCGCGGAAGAAACAGGACCGAAAGACGACATCACACTGACCACCAAAATTCGCACCAAAATCCTCGCCGACTCCAAGGAGAAATCGGCAGGTGAAATGAAAAACTATGAAAGTTCGATCCCCTTCTCGGGAGTGAAGTTCGACATGGTAGCCATCAAAGGCGGCGAGTTCATGATGGGCAGCCCCGACGGCGAAAAGGATCGCGCTGACGATGAAGGCCCGCAACGCAAGATCACCATCGAACCTTTCTGGATGGGCAAATACGAAGTCACCTGGAACATGTATGAGCCCTACGGAACCACTGACGTTCCGCGACGCAAAGACGGCTTCCCGGAAAAAGTGACTGAAGAAATGCCGCCAGAAGCGCTCGTTTCCGCTCCCACCACCGCTTACTCGGAAATGAGTTTCGGCATGGGCACTGATGGTTTTCCCGCCATCTGCATGACCCAGCACGCGGCTAATAAATTCTGCCAGTGGCTCAGTGCTCAAACCGGACACTTCTATCGCTTACCCACCGAAGCGGAATGGGAATATGCCGCGCGAGCCGGAACCAAAACTGCCTACTCTTTTGGTGATGATCCTGCCAAGCTGAAAGAATACGGCGTGTTTGATGCCAATCAGTATTCCAAAGTCGGCACCCTGAAACCCAATCCGTGGGGTCTCTACGACATGCACGGCAATGTGCTCGAATGGGTCATCGACCAATACGGCCCTTACAACAAAGAATTCAAAAATCCCAATCCCTGGGCCGTGCCGACCGAACTTTACCCACGTGTAGCTCGCGGTGGTTCTTGGTATGACTACCCCAGCGATTGCCGATCCGCCATCCGCTACCAATCCGAAGCTGACTGGAAAATGGAAGATCCCCAACTGCCTAAATCAATCTGGTACCACACCGATGCCCAATGGCTCGGTTTCCGTCTGGTGCGTCCGCTGAAAACTCCGTCTGTAGAAGAAATGCACAAATTCTGGAACATCGGAGTGATCCCGGACGAGGACTAAGAACAAACAAGTCCAAGACGAAGAAGACGAACCGGTGCCTTTCTTGCACCCGTTCGTCTTTTCCATATATTGGCGATAACTATTATCTATGAAAGCTTCCCTTCAATACGTATGCACTTCTGTCCTGTTAGTTTGCCTTCTGGTTTTTTCCATCAAGGCCCAGGACAAGAAAAAAGCTACACTCCCCGCCAACATCGATTTTATTAAAGACGTAAAACCGATTTTTGAGTCAGCCTGCCTGAACTGTCACGATGAGAAACACAACGAGGAAGATGGCGGTGACTACCGAATGGATACCAAGGAACTGGCTTTCAAGGGAGGCAAAGACTACAACCCTTCCATCGTAGCGGGTGAGCCAAACGAATCCCCCGTCTGGTGGATGACTACTGAAGAGCCTGATGGCGACATCATGCCGGCCAAGCCCAAAAGCAATCCACCTATCAGCAAACTCCAGCAAGATATCCTGGAAGCATGGGTGAAAGAAGGAGCCAAATGGCCGGACAGCGAAACGCTTTCTTCGGTTCCCCGGCTGAGATTCAAAGTCAATGTTTTGCCAATTTTGAAAAAAGGCGCTCCGTTTTCAGAGAAAAAAATCAATACCCTGCGAATCTGGATCGAACAGGGCGCGATGTGGCCTAAAGATTACAGTCTGCCTCTCGAAAGCAAAAACAGGGAAATCGCCGAACCTGCCGGAAATTTTACTCTCACCGCCCTGCCTTTGCTTACAAAAGGAGGTAACTTTTCGATCGAAGAAATCGCCACTCTCAGCAAATGGGTGAATGAAGGCGCCCCATGGCCAAAAGATTACAAGCTCCCTATTGCCGAAGAGATAGGGCCCAAAGATGACATCACACTGACCACAAGCATCCACAAAAAAATCGTCAGCGGAAGCACGGAAAAAACGGAAACGGCGATGAAGGATTACCAAAGCAAAATCCCCTTAACCGACGAACCCTTTGAAATGGTCGCAATCAAAGGAGGTACATTTTTAATGGGCAGCCCGATTACAGAAAAGGGCCGAAGCAAAGACGAAGGGCCCCAACACAAAGTCACCGTTGATCCATTTTGGATTGGTAAATTTGAAGTCACCTGGAACATGTACGATCCTTTTTCTATAACCAACGACCCACGACGCAAAGACGGATTCCTGTCAAAAGTGGACGACAATACGACCGCCGCAGACCTCGTTTCAAAACCCACCGCCCCCTACGAACCGATGGACTTCGGCATGGGCAAGCGTGATCTCCCTGCCGTTGGGATGACTCAACACGCTGCTAATAAATTTTGCCAGTGGCTCAGTGTGCAAACCGGTCATTTTTATCGACTGCCTACGGAAGCCGAATGGGAATACGCCTGTCGTGCAGGAACCACAACTGCCTATTCTTTTGGCGATAATCCTAATGATTTGAAAAATTATGGCGTATTCGATGCGGCCAAATATGCCAAAGGTGGTAGCAAAAAGCCCAATCCCTGGGGCCTTTATGACATGCACGGCAATGTGCTCGAATGGGTTTTGGACCAATACGCGCCCTACTCCCAGACCGCAGTAAGCAACCCTTGGGTGAAACCCACCCAACTTTACCCCCGGGTAGCTCGCGGGGGTTCCTGGTATGACTACGAGGATGACTGCCGCAGCGCTATTCGTATTCAGTCGGACGGAGATTGGAAAATGACGGACCCGCAACTTCCTCAATCGATCTGGTACCACACCGATGCTGAATGGCTGGGGTTTCGTCTAGTCCGTCCACTAAAGGTTCCCTCTATAAAAGAAATGCACGAATATTGGAATCTCGGTGTGATCCCGGATGAAGACGAAGAATGAAATGTATCTACTCCGCATCCACCTGCTCATTCTAAGCGGCCTCTTTTTGTTTCTCGATCATTCCATCGCGCAAAATTCTTCGCCCTCGAGCAACAAAAAATCCGTTCTGATGTCCTATCAGAAACCGCGGATGGGAACCCTGTTCACCATCCGCCTCTGGGCATTGCCCGCCGACAGTCAGAAAGCACGCGCAGCCGCCGACGCGGCTTTTGAAGAAATCTCCCGACTCAATTCCATACTCTCGGATTACGAACTCAACTCCGAGCTGTTACTCGTCACCCAAAAACCCAAGGACGTCTGGATCCCGGTCAGTGATGACTTTCTCAAAATACTGACTCTCAGTCATCAACTCTCCGCTGCCACTGACGGAGACTTCGACGTCACCGCCGGCCCGCACATCCGCAACTGGCGACTAAGCAAGCGGGACCGGCGACTGCCACGCCCGGATCGCATAGCAAACGCAACTTCCAAAACCGGTTACCAAAAACTCGCCATCGACCCCAAAAACAAAGCGGTGAAATTTGCTGTCGACGGCATGCGTCTGGATTTTGGCGGAATCGCCAAGGGTTACGCCGCCGATGCCGCTCTCGCCATTCTCACCAAACACGGTTTTCCTCAAGCCATTGTTGCCGGCAGTGGTGATATCGTTGCCGGTGATCCCCCACCCGGCCATCCGGAAGGCTGGGCGATCGGCATCCGCTCGCTCGATATGGAGGACTCAAAAAAACTCACCGATACCGTGCTACTCTCTCACTCTGCGGTTTCCACCTCGGGTGACACGCAGCAGTTCCTCGACATCGACGGCAAACGTTATTCGCACATTGTCGATCCCAAAACCGGTCTCGGGCTCACCGAACGAATCGGCGTCACCATCATCGGCCCCAACGCCGTTACCACCGACAGCGCTGCCACCGCAGTGAGCGTGATGGGAAAAATACGCGGACTCGCCTATGTTGAAAAACAGCCCGACATCGAATGTCTCATCGTCAAAAAAGATGCCGATGGAAAAGATCAGCTCATCGAGTCCAGTGGATTCAATAAAAAACGGCGAGCAAAACACTGATCCATCGCTGACCCCTCATTCAGCGGACGATCCCGCGGCCGCGGGATCGTCCCTACCACGACCATCTCAGCATGGTAGGGGCGTGCGGCCTCGCACGTCCGAGGCCCACGTGTTGCAATCGAAATCAAATAATGAAGGAGTCAGATGAAGGAGTCAGTCCTTGAATTCGATAATCCTCAGAATCAGAGGTCGCAAATTCACTTCCCATCAGAGTAAATCTTTGCCATTCAGGACTGACCCTTACGCAACCCATCGATGAACTGCAGCAAGTCCAAACGTCCGTCTTCGGATTTCGCGGAGGTAGAAAAAACCAACGGCTCACCGGTAGTGTGTTCACTCAGCTCTTCGAGAAACAACTTTTGGTTAGCCTTCATCCGACCCGGCTTGACCTTGTCAGACTTTGTAAATACGAGAGAAAAAGAAACCTTTCGCTCTACCAGCCAAGTTACGTGATCGACGTCGATCGCCATCGGCTCATGTCGGGAATCTATCAATACAAACACGTGCTTGAGCCCCTCCCTGAACTCAATGTAATCCGCCACAAAATCATTAAACCTCTGTCGTTCAGACTTGGCGGCTTTTGCGTAGCCATAGCCAGGAAGATCAACGAAACACCAGTCTTCGTTGATCACAAAAAAATTAATCAATCGCGTGTGTCCTGGTTTACTCGAAACTTTCGCCAACAACTTCTGATTGCAAAGTAGATTCAAGAGTGATGATTTTCCCACATTTGATCGGCCAATGAAGGCAAATTCCGGCAAGTCGGATTTCGGGCAACCATCAAGACTCACGGCACTGGTGACAAATTTAGCTGAAGTAATTTTCATTTTCTGGATTGTGAAATAGAGCATCTCCAAATGCTCGGATATACTGATAGCACACTGCCACACCTTGCCCTCGAATTCACCGACTCTCCTATTCCCTCAACTTTCTCCCAACACCAACTTTGCGAGAGACCTCTCCCTCCTTGCTCTCTGCTCTCTGCTCTCGGTGGTGAAAACACCCCCGATCAGCTTCCGAGGGTACGGGATCACGCCACTACCCACAAGCCAATCCGCTCATAATCCGCTCATAATCCGCCCAAAACAATTCTACAGTTGCCTTTCCCTGCTCTCTCTCCGATAATTCCCTCCCTTTCACTTTCTAATCACGAACTCAAGACTCTCATGGCAACAAAAGTAGGAATTATCGGCGCTGGCGGCATGGTCAGCTATCACATTGAAGGATTCAAAAATGCCGGCGCGGAAATCATTGCGATCGCCGACATGAACAAGAACGCTGCTCAGGCCGTTGCAGACGAACACGGCATCCCCCAAGTCTTCGGTGACGTCGCCGAATTACTGGCACTGCCCGATCTTGAAGGAGTAAGCATCATCGTTCCCAATAAATTTCACGCTCCTCTTGCCATTCAAGCGCTTGAAGCAGGCAAACACGTTTTTTGCGAAAAACCACCCGCGCTCAATGCCACGGAAGCGGCGGAAATGATCGCTGTTGCAGAAAAATCAGGCAAACGCCTGATGTTCAACTTCAACAATCGCGCCCGTCCCGAGTCCTACGCCATGATGGGTTATCTCAAGGATGGCACTATTGGAACGATCAATTCAGCTCAAGCCAAATGGTGTCGGCGCACCGGCATCCCTGGTTTCGGCGGATGGTTCACCACCAAGGCGCTCTCCGGTGGTGGTCCAATGATCGACTTGCTTCACATGCTCGATCTTGCACTATTTTTTATGGGCAATCCGGAGCCCGCCCATGTGCTTGGTCAGACCTTTGACAATTTCATCACTGACAAAAATT
>JAADHD010000235.1 GCA_013152075.1 Verrucomicrobiota bacterium
GTCCGAGGAGGTGGTATTTGATAGTTTTGAAGTCTATGAGCGCCGCTAATGGTATGACAATACAGTCTCAGGAATGGGCAAAAAGTGAGCAGGAATAGCTGATAAGCAGGGTTGATTTGATGGCTGTTTGAACTTATTATGCTAGCAGAGCTGTGCTTGGTGCCAGTTCTTATAGATAAAGCCCCCTACTATACTTAAAACCATGTCGAAAAACGTTTTGAATCGAATGAATTGGCCGAACAGCCTGTTTTTGTCATCAACGCTGATTGCCGCAGTAAGTGTTGTTCCCTGGTATCTCTGGACTCATGGGATTGATCTTTTCCAGACATTGCTGTTCATATTTTTCTATTTTGCCACAGGAATGAGTATTACTCTCGGATATCATCGATTGTATTCTCATCTGGCTTTCAAAGCGGAGGGACCTGTCCATTGGTTTGTTACCTTTTTTGGTGCAGGAGCATTCGAGGGTTCGGTGTTGGAATGGTCAGCAGATCATCGGCGGCATCACAAACATGTGGATCATGAGGATGACCCTTACAACATCAACAAGGGCTTTTTTCATGCTCACGTGGGCTGGTTGATATTTGCGCCTACGGAACCGACTCCGATAGAAAACGTGGAGGATTTGCAAAAATCGGCGCTGTTGAGATTCCAGCACAGATTTTACGTGCCGCTTGCTTTTCTGATGGGTTTTGGTTTGCCCGCCTTGCTCGGTTGGTTGTGGGGTGGCGCAAGTGCTGCACTGGCCAGTTTTTTGATTTCCGGTTTATTGCGTGCGGTAGTAGTGCAGCATTTTACTTTTTTCATCAATTCTTTTTGCCACATGATTGGCACCAGGCCTTACTCCACCGACAACACAGCTCGTGACAGTGCGATCATGGCTTTGTTTACTTATGGAGAGGGTTACCATAATTATCATCACCAGTTTCAGCATGACTACCGCAACGCGATCAAGCCATGGGGTTATGACCCTACCAAATGGGCGATTTGGACACTGGACAAAGTAGGGATGGCTTCTGGGTTACGGCGGGTATCTGATGAGAAAATTCTACAGGCTGAAATCCGCGAGCAGCAGAAAAGGTTTGATGAGCACTTGGAGGCGAAAGGCTGCTCATTGCCGGATTCGATACTTGAGTCATTGCATGCCAGTCAGGACCGCTTGGTTCAGGCAATGAAAGAATGGACAGCTAAAAAAGAGCAATACCAATTGGCGATGGAGAAGCAAATCGAGGCATCACGCCATCAAGTTGCTGAATTAAAGCAGGAAGCGAAAGAAGCGGCGCGCCATGTGCGTGAGATGTTTGAAGAGTGGAAAAGCGCTCACTTCTATGCCCAGGCTCAAATGGCCTGAGTTTGGGGAGGCTCAGCTACCACAGAAAAGGGTAGTCGGGCGCTTGGCTGGCGTGGGGCTAGAAGCGGAGATTGTGGTTCCCTAGCCGTTATAAAAGGAGGCTAGCAGTTAATATTGCGGCAACCTTTCGTTCACTTCTCTCAGCAGACTCCTGTAATGGCCTTTCCTTAAGCCTCGGACTTTCTTCTCTTTGTCGCCAAAGCTTGAGCTTTGGTGGGTGACCGTGTATGCGGAGACTTTGACGAGATGAGAGCTGGCTGAAATGGGATCGATGCTGACTCTGACCCTCATTGTGGCGGCTCCTCCCATGTAAGAGGCATACTCGATTTGGCGGAGAATATCACCTTTTTTCACAAAAATCAGGCCGTAGGCGCTTTCACGTTGATAGCCATTGGTGAGAAAAGTCTCGATGACTGCCTGTCGGATATCCATGTCGGTGGAGTTTTGGATTTCCAGAGCTGCCAGAGAGTTTTTGGTATCAACAAAGCCGTCTCTGCTGGCGCATGAAGTTGCGCTCATGCAAAGAAGGCAGGTTGCGGTGATAGCGAGAAATGTTGGTAATTTCATGCTTAGTGAATAGACGATATTTTGATGCAGAGCAATAGTAAATTCCATCATATACAGTGAGTCGTAGTGGTTCTCTCGAATAGTCGTGCTAAACTAGTTGCGCATGGGAGCTCTGTTAGCATTATTAACGATTGTAACATTTGCATTGCTTGTGGTTCGAGTGGGATCAAAGGCTTTGATGATGACGGGTTTGAGTTGGGATACAGCCAGTTTCCAGGCTTACTCAGCTTTTTTTGGAGTGGGCTTTACCACCAAAGAAGCGGAAATGGTGGTGGATCATCCGGTACGGCGACGGATCATTAAACAGCTGATTCTATTTGGGAATATTGGCCTGACTTCGGCTTTTGCGACGTTAGTGGTTACATTTGTACAAACTTCCGGCGTTACACAAACATTGGAAACGGCAGGCTTGATTTTGGGAGGATTGCTGGGCTTGGTGTTGCTTTCGAAAATCAAGGTGTTGGGAGTTGCCGTTGATGCGGTGATCCAGTTGACGCTGGAAAGAGCGGGCGTTTCCCATGTGTTGGATTATGATTTGTTGCTGAGAGTTCAATCTGGATATTGCGTATCAGAAATAGATGTTCAGCAAGATAGCCCCCTCGCTGGTGCAACTCTTGCAAAAACCCGACCGGCTGATCAGGGAATCATTGTTTTGGGGATTACCAGTAAAGACGGGTTTTTTCATGGAGTTCCCGGTCCGAGTGACAGGGTGGAAGTCGGGGATGTGATTACGGTTTATGGAAAAGAAGGAGCTATACGAAAACTAGCTTGTGAAGATGCCGATTGTGATTAACTAGATACTGTAAGATCGAGAAATTTATGTCTGTGGAATTTAAAGATTATTATGAAACTCTTGGAGTTGCCCGCGAAGCGGACGACGATGCAATTCGTCGTGCCTATCGGAAACTGGCGAGGAAGTATCATCCCGATGTGGCCGAGGATAAGGTAGAGGGCGAGCGAAAATTCAAAGAGCTGAATGAAGCTTACGAAGTGCTCAGTGATCAGGGGAAACGGAAAAAATACGATCATTTGGGAGCAAATTGGGATCAAGCGGGAGCAGGTTTCGGGGGCGGTCAGGGAGGCGGTAACGCGGCTTGGGGCGGAGCAGGAGGCGGCGGACAGGAATGGCAATTTGAAGGGACGGGCTTTAGTGACTTTTTCGAGCAGATGTTCGGTTCGGGTAAGGGCGCCGGAGGTCGTGGCGGATTCTATGGGCAGCCCGGAGGTGGTAATCGATCCCAAAAGGGGAGAGATGTGGAGACTGATTTGATGGTTACTCTAGATGAAGTTTATCGAGGTTCGACAAGAACCCTGCGCCTGCAGAAGCCGGGGAGAGAAGGAGGGGTGCCTGCTATACAGACAGGAACAGTCAAAATCCCTGTTGGAGTTCAGGCGGGGCAGATGTTGCGCTTGAAGGGGTTGGGAAATGCCGGGATCAATGGTGGTGCAGCGGGGGACCTTTATCTTAATGTTCGTTATGAGCGCCACCCTGATTTTCATGTCAAGGGTGTGGATCTTTATTATGATCTTGAACTGGCTCCCTGGGATGCGGTGCTTGGAACAGAGGTGGAGGTTCGAGTGCCTAAAGGAAAGGTGAAGTTAAAAGTGCCGGCGGGCAGTGGAGAGGGAGATGCCTTGCGAATGGGAGGTTTGGGTTTGCCGACGGGGGAGGGAGATTTTGGTGATCTGCATGCTGTCGTAAAGTTGAGGATTCCGGAAAACATCAATAGTGAGGAACGCGAGGCGTGGGCAAATTTGAAAAAAATATCAAATTTCAAAGCTCAGGAATGAGTTATCGAGTATGAAGCCTTATCAGCACGTTATTGCAGGTATAGATTTTTCTCTGCCGTCCGTTAATGCCTTAAAGGAAGCGGCAAGAATGGCGCAATGGATGAACACGGAATTGACTGTCATTCATGTTGTTGATCTGGCGGCGCTGGAAGCGATGGCCTCACAAATTGATTTAGAGAAAGTGGATGTTGCGGCGCGGGCAGAAGCGCGACTGAAAGACTTTGTGGCGCGGCATTTGCCGACGTCAGTGCCCGTTAACTTGGAGGCTCCGGTGGGGCATCCTTTTGAAGAAATTATTGCGGCCTGTGAGAAGCATCAGGCAAATATGCTCGTTCTGGGAGCACAAGGAAATAGTGGCCGAGGCTGGCAGGCGGGGGTACTGGCGACAAATTGTGTGCGCCGGGCTCCGGTGGAAGTGATGCTGGTTCGAGGTTTTCAGGATCAACGATTTAAAAAACTGATGGTGTGCGTGGATTTTTCCGATACAGCCAAACGGGCGATTGAGCAGGGGATCATGATTGCCCGGCAGGACAGGGCGGCAGTGGAGTTTTTATTTGTATTTCAGCCCATCAGCGAGATGACAGGAGACTTGGCGGCTTTTGTTCAAATTATGCCCCCGGTCAATAATGTGGATTATCGTAAGACGGCGGAAAAGGATCTGGAGGTTTTCCTGAAACCCTATCTTGAGAATTGCGAAGATCTGGAGGTTCGAACCTGTGTGATAGAGAGTAGCCAGGTTTCTGATGCCATCATCGGGCAGGCAAATGAGAGTGGTGCTAATCTTGTAATACTAGGCACTCGAGGCAGGACGGGCTTGAAAAGGCTACTGCTGATGGGAACCACAGCTGAGCGCATCGTTGCCGGGGCGCCTTGTTCGGTGCTAACGGTCAAGCCTGATGCGGTTGGAGCTTGAGCATTGCTCAATATGGGGGCAAAGTGAGGATATGAGAGGATTACTGAATTCAAAATATCTGTCGACAGGAGCACGGGCTTCTTTGCTTCTGTGTTTGTCTGCATATAGTTTTTCCTCTGCGATGGGTGAGAGTGCGCCTAAAAAAATCAACCTGAATCAACTGAAGGTAGAGGTGATTCAAGATGTGGTGATTCCCATTCCCCAGGAAATTTTCGCTTCCCTTGATAAGCTAGGGCAGCAGAGTTGGCGCTCCCAAGTGACCGGAACAAAAGTGAAGCTAGACACCAACCGGGCAAGAACAGCGCTGTTGTTCGGCATGGTTGTAGCAGATGGTTTTATAGCGGTGCAGGCGGAGGATCGTGATGAGGTGAAGCGAGTGGGGCGTCAGGTTTTGGAGCTAGCTGGAGCTTTGGGTGTGAAGTCTGCTGTCAACGAACATGCATTGTCTATCATAGAAGGCGCCAATGCGGGAGAATGGAGAGCGGTGAAACATGAATTGGACAGTACCCGGGAAACGGTAATCCAAACCATGGAGGAAATGAGGGACCAGGATTTCGCCACTTTGGTGAGCATCGGGGGGTGGCTTGGAGGAACCCGGGCGTTGGCGAGTTTAATGGACGCAAATTATAAGGAGGAAGGTGCGGAGCTTTTGCACCAACCAGAATTATTGGCGGACATCATCAGGCGATACCGGGAGATGCCGGCGAAATCTCACCCCGGGCCACTGTTTGACCAGGTGGAGGAGACATTGGTGAATTTGAAGCCTTTGATGAAAAAAGGAGCGAATGGCAATATCAGCAAAAATTCGGTCACCAAGGTCAAGCAATTGACGGGAGCCTTGTCGAAAGCTGCGTACGGGAACTGAGGGGAAGCGAAGTGAAGAGATGGTGATGAAAGTTAAATCGATCCCAGCAAGGCCCTTGTTGCTATTACTCGTATTTATCGGAGCAGGGTGGGGATTGGCGTTTATCCATGAAGGGAAAGATGCTGCCATCGGAGCGGCTTTGCCCAAGCTGGATTTAAAGAAAAACCCGTATGTATTGAGAGAGGCTTGGTGGCATGGGGAGTTGAAGGACGGAGAAATGAAATTGATCAAGCATCAATTATTTCAACGCAACGATTACTGGTTCTGGATGGGGGCTTCGAATCCGGATGCGACGGTGAGTATTCATATTTATGATGATGAGGGTAACCTTGTGGACGAAGAGAGCTTTGAAAAAGGTCATGTCGCGGGGGCGAGGGTGGTTCCGAAAGCCAGTGGAGCTTATTACATCAGAATTAAGGTGACGGGCGGGCCGGTGGGGCCTACCGGGTGGGCGGTGATATATGGCTTTCGCTAGGTATTTTTGTTGTGGGAGTGAGCTTAGGGTCTAGGCTTGGGAATGATTAGATTGCGCCCCCGTAATTTCTTGTCCATTAAATTTTTGTCGCCGTTTATTGCAGCGGTGACAGTTTTTTTGGGAAATTTTGAATCCGTCTTTGCTCAAAAAGACAAAGACGGCTTCGTTGATTTATTCAACGGTAAGAATTTATCGGGTTGGTATAATGTGAATGGGGCGCCGGAGACTTGGACGGTTAAAGAGGGGGTGATTCATTGCACTGGTAAGCCGATTTGTGCGTTGAGAACGGAGAAACAATATGAAAATTTTGTTTTGGAATTGGAGTGGCGTCATCTCAAGTCGAAAGGAAATGCAGGGGTGTTCATTTGGTCTTCCGAAGTGGCGGCTCGTGGGCAACCTTTTTTGCGGGCGATTGAAGTTCAGGTGTTGGAGAATGCTTACGGCAACACCGAAACGCATACTACCCATGGAGATATTTTTCCGATCCATGGATCGACGATGAAACCGCACGGGAAACACCGGGGGCAGCGTAGTTTTCCGTCGGAAAATCGAGCAAAGAGTTCGCCGGAGTGGAATCACTATCGGGTGGAGTGCAATGACGGCGTGTTGCGATTGCAGGTCAATGGCAAGGAAGTTTCGGGTGGCAGTGACTGCAACTGGCGCAAAGGCTATCTTGCGCTCGAATCAGAGGGCTCTCCTGTGGAGTTTCGCAATCTGCGGATCAAGGAATTGCCTTCGACGGAGGTAATAAAGGAAATGATAGCCCCATAGCCCCCTTAGCAAAGGGGTTTCGCTCTCTTTACAATGGGATCGATTTTCGTGGATGGAAGTTGCCGGAGGGGTCACAGAATCACTGGAAATCAAATGACTGGCGCATTGTTTATGATGGTAAAAGTACCGCAAAAATCAAGGATTTGTGGACGGAAGAATCGTTCGGGGATTTCGAAATGATTGTGGATTGGCGTTTGCCTAAAAAACTCATCAGGAAGAGGAAACAGCCCAAATTATTGGCTAGCGGTGAATATGAAATAGGCGCTGACGGCAAGCCGGTTCAGATAGAAATTGAAGATCATGGTGACAGTGGGATTTTCCTGCGCGGTACATCCAAGGCGCAGGTAAATATCTGGAGCTGGCCCAATGGGTCGGGTGAAGTGTGGGGTTATCGAACGGATGCGAAAATAGATTCGGAGAGGAAAGCGAAACTGACGCCAAGCGAGAATGCAGACGAGCCCTTTGGAACTTGGAACCGTTTCCATATTACCATGAAAGGTGAGCGCCTGACGGTGGTTTTGAACGGTAAAACGGTGATCGATGACGCGGAGTTGCCGGGAGTGCCTGATAGCGGGCCTATTGGCCTGCAACATCACGGGGATGCGGTTGAGTTCGCGAATATTTATATTCGTAAGTTGTGAGTT
>JAADHD010000437.1 GCA_013152075.1 Verrucomicrobiota bacterium
GGTGACCAATACTTCATCTACCACCCCCCCGGTTGCATTTTTCAGGGTTCCCAGCACCGCTTTGCGATCTACGGAATCCGCAGCGCTCTCCCCACTGGCCGGATAAAACACTTCAGCAAGCACTTCGAGCGCAGCGGCTCCACTGATACGGATTAACGATATAGCCCCCTGCCCCAGCGGCGTTGCAACAGCCACAATGGTGTCATCCGGCCCGACAATACCTGGCAAGCTTTCTCCCATGACATCATCAGGACCCAGATGGTCCAAGAACTCTTTTCAACACTTCAATACAACGTTGATTCTGTTCCATGGTGCCAACGGAAATCCGAACCCACTCAGGTAGCTTGTAAGATCTCATCGCCCGGATAATGACCCCTTCATTCAGCATTCCCTGAAACACCGCATCACCATCACCCACTTTAACAAGAACAAAATTCGCCTTGCTCGGAACATATTCCAGATCCATATCGGCGAAACATTGCTCAAGATAGGCCCGGCCTTCATCGGTCATCAAACGAGTTTTTTCCTGGTGTTGCTCATCCTCCAATCCCGCCAAGGCACCTGCCTGGGCAATCGCATTGGCATTAAAGGGCTGGCGGCATTTTTGCAAAACTTCCAGTAGATGCGCAGGCCCAAGTCCATAACCAATTCGCAAACCGGCCAAACCCTGAATTTTTGAAAACGTCCGCATCACAACCACGTTACGCCCTTCCTTCACATACTTGAGCGTGTTCGGAGCGTCAGACAAAAACTCGTAATAGGCTTCATCAAAAATCACGATTACATGCTCCGGAACCTTGTCCATGAATCGATCGATTGCCTCTTCGTCGACCAGTGTGCCCGTCGGATTGTTAGGATTGGCAATAAACAACTCTCTCGTCTTTGGAGTGATCGCCGCTGCCATGGCATCGAGATCATGCACAAAACCGGGGTCAGGCACTTCAATGGTATTGGCGCCAAATAAAGTCGCCATCAATTTGTAAACCACAAAAGCATGCTCAGCGACAACGATATCATCGTCCGTCTGCAAAAAACCGTGCCCTACCAATTCAATGATTTCATTGGAACCGTTTCCAAGAATTACGTTATTCCGATCCAGATCAAATTTATCAGCAATAGCCGTCCGCAGTTTATAACCACCACCGTCAGGATAAAGGTGCGCTTTATCCAAGGCGATTTTCATCGCTTCCACCGCCTTCGGCGATGGCCCCAGAGGGTTTTCGTTCGAAGCGAGCTTGATGATGTCACCAGGTTCCAGTCCGAGTTCCCTTGCGGTTTCCTCGATAGGCTTACCTGGGTCGTAAGCAATCAAACTCTCTAACCATGGGTTTGCTTTGTGCGTAGATGGCATGATAAATAAATGTGGAACAGCTTTGCAAGCTGTCGCTCACTCGAACAACAGCTTGCAAAGCTGTTCCACATTCAAGCTACTAACAAATTAGTCTAGGTAAAACTAATTCCACCACCTGCCGCATCCTTCTCCATTTGCACGTGTTGCTCATCGGTGCAGGAAGAATTGATCGATACGTCAACTTCAGCTGAGTCCTGTTTCACCAAACTTTTCTCGATCAAATACTGCTCCACCTCTTCGCCACTGACGTCAGGTAGCATCGTGCCATTGATTTCCACACACGGTGAAAGCGGTTGGCCGCTTTTCTGCTCCATTTCCCAGCGAAAAGCAGGGTTCTGGATGATATCCTTTTCAGTATATTCCAGATTGTATTTCGCCAGAATAGCTCGCACTCCTCCGCTCCATCCACATTGGGTTTTCAGATAGGCAGTCACATTCAATTTTTCTTCAGACATAGAATTAATAAGTTACAGGTTATAATTTAGCCAAGTCCAGCAACGAACCACAGCTTTGCAGTAACCATAGTTTCCCTTATAAACAGGGAAAGGTCAATCGCTCTCCTGTTTTCACTGCCCCTCAGTTCGAGGAGACAGTGAAAACAGTGGCAAATTGATTCCGATTAATCCTTGGATTTCTCCTCAGCCTTTTCCTCAGATGCTGATTCATCGGCACCGCTAGGACTCCAGTCTTCAGTAGCAAGATTGAAGGCTTGCTCCAATCCAACCAGATCCGCGCTCGGACGCAAAGCGTCGAATGCTGCAGTCTCTTTCTTGAGTTCTTCTTCGCTGTATTCGGCAGCCTTGACTGACAAACCAATCCGGCGCTCGACCTTGTCCACCTTGATGACACGAGCCTCCACGTCGTCTCCGACATTCAGCACGTCTTTCACCTTGCTGACATGATTTTCGCTCAACTGGGAAATATGAACCAATCCGTCGATGTCGTCCTGCAATTGAACAAAAGCACCGAAGCTGGCGATTTTGGCAACCGTTCCCTTGACCAGATCGCCAACCTTGAATCGTGTATCGATGGATTCCCAAGGATCGGAATCGAGTTGTTTGATACCAAGACTGATACGCTGATTGGTCTTGTCGATATCGATGACTTGCGCCTCGATCTCCTGACCTTTTTTCAGCACCTCGCTCGGATGATTGATCTTGCGTGTCCAACTCAAGTCGGACACGTGAATCATGCCGTCGATGCCTTCTTCCAGCTCCACAAATGCTCCATAAGCAGTAAGATTGCGAATCTCGCCCTTGATCGTGCTGCCGATCGCGTAACGCGCTTCGACTTCGTCCCATGGGTTTGGCTCCAACTGACGCACTCCGAGAGAAATCTTCTGCTCGTCGATGCTGATTGCCAGAACAACCGCCTCCACTTCCTGGTTGATTTCCAAAATATCGCTCGGACGAGTGATACGTTTTGTCCAGGATAACTCGGAAACGTGAATAAGACCTTCGACGCCTTGTTCGATTTCCACAAAAGCTCCGTACGGCAGTAACTTGGTGATCTTCCCCTTGACCGATGTTCCCACAGGGAATTTTTCTTCGATCTTTTCCCATGGATTGGACTGGAGCTGCTTCATGCCCAAAGACACTCGCTCTTTTTCAGTATCCACATCCAGAATCAACACATCTACAGCCTGGCCAATGACCAGCATTTCACTTGGATGATTGATACGTCCCCAGCTCATGTCGGTGATATGCAACAATCCGTCCATGCCCTGTAGGTCAACAAAAGCACCAAAATCGGTGATGTTCTTGATCTGCCCGGTGACTTCGTCACCCGCCTTGACCGTTTTGAGGAATTCAGCCCGCTGTTCAGCGCGTTCAGCTTCGATCACTTCACGGCGACTGAGGACCACATTTTTGCGATCATCGTTAACCTTAACGATTTTAAATTCGTAAACATTGCCGACATATTCATTCAGATCCCTTGGTGGGATAATATCGATTTGTGAACCAGGCAAAAACGCTTCGACCCCGACGTTCACAATCAATCCGCCCTTGACCACTGATTTGACTTTGCCTTTTACCAGCCCGCCATCGTGATAAACTTTGACAATCTTGTCCCAGTTTTGCTTGTGTGCGGCTTTCTCTTTAGAAAGAACCACCATACCCTCGTCATTCTCAAGGCGCTCGAGCAAGACTTCTACTTCGTCGCCCGCTTCAAATTCTTCGTCACCGAATTCGGACAATGGCACGATTCCTTCGGATTTGTAACCAATGTCGATAGTGACAAACTGGTTTTTGATTTCGAGAACAGTCCCTTTAATAATGGAGTTCTCACGATACATCCGAAAGTGACTGGAGATCAGTTCGGAGAGTTCAGGATTAGTACTGGCTAAAGCTGCCATGATGTTATTTTGGTTAAGTTAAGTTAATTTGGTTAATTCAGCCTTCCGATATTGCCCCGACACGAAATCCGAACCCTGCGAGGCACCTGCAGTTCGGATGAAAAGCGCGGTAATATAGAAGCATAAACTGTAATAACAAGTCGTAATATCCTGCCTCGGAGAGGGCCGCTCCCCCTTTCCTGCTCGCCTCATCACTTTCCGTCACACTGAATACTTCTCGGCAATATCATCGGCGACCACCACCGGCCGTCCCGTGTCACGATCCACCATCACATAATCAAAATAGCCATTCGCGCTGAGCTTGCCATTCCCCTGATTAAAAATCTCAAACTCCACCTTCACTCCCCGCGAACGAAGCTCCGCCACCCGAGTTTTTACGAGCAAATGATCCCCCATAAACAAAGGGGCCTTGTGTTTGATGAATGCTGCCCGCACAAACCAGCTGAGTCCACGCTCGAAAAACTCTTCCATCGACATCTTATAACAGCGCTCCATTTGATCGAAGCGAGCAGCAAGCACGTAATCAAGATATTTGGAATTGTGAACATGACCGTTCATGTCAATATCGTCAGGTCGCACCTGGAGTTCACTCTCAAAGGTCGAATAGTTTTTCTTTTCTTTATTCATACTCTGCAACACATTCGTAAGACAAATTCGCAATCTGTCCATGCAAAGATCACGTTAAAGGCCTCTATGAACACTCTCGATGATCTCAGCCAAATTTTGCGCCGCATAGACGGTCGCGGCTATCCGGCTTACAAAGACCTGCAAAACTGCTCGTATCACTCCACCGATGGTAAATTTGAATTACTCATCGATCATGTGCAAGGCGACCCTTTTGCCGCTCCCTCCAGCATTCGTTTCCGCCTGTCCCACGACATTACCGGATTCCCCGACTGGAGCCACTCTTCAAAACCTCGGCGCATTGCCCTGGAAAATCATCTCACTCGTATCGTCTCAGAATACTGCGGCAGAATATCCCGACGTGCAGGCTCGGGAAAATCAGGCTTGATCGACATTGATACCCCCGGACAGGAAGTTCTGGAACGAACAGCGCTTCTATACACCGAAACCGGCATCGAAGTTCGTTTGAACGTCGGCTTGCCTGCACGGGGCCGACGAATTTCTGGTCGCGAAGCCAAACAAATACTTTGCGATGACTTGCCTCAACTGGCACTCGATACCCTGAGTTTCAATAAACTCGACGAGGAAAAAATCCGCCTAGCCGTTGAAACCAACGAGGATGCTGATGCCCTGCGCGCCCAGCTAAAAGACCGCAAGCTGATTTCTTTCATCGCCAATGCTTCCAGCCTGCCCCGTCGCTCCGGCATTGACCAAAAGCCCTTGGACAGCAGTAGCTCCATTTCCTTTCAAAGCCCGGATGAGTTGACGGTCACCCTTGAAACCCCAAACCATGGCCCCGTGACCGGAATGGGAATTCCAGAGGGCATCACGTTAATTGTCGGTGGAGGATTTCATGGCAAATCTACACTCCTGAATGCAATCGAACGAGGGGTTTACAATCATTGTGCGAATGATGGACGCGAATTTGTAGTCACTCGTGCCGATGCCGTCAAAATTCGTGCGGAAGACGGTCGAGCTGTAACCGGCGTCGATATTTCACCATTCATCAACAACCTGCCCAATGGAGCGAACACCACCGCCTTCACCACTGAAAACGCTTCGGGCTCAACTTCCCAAGCCGCCAATATCATGGAGGCGCTCGAATCCGGCGCTGACAGCCTGTTGATCGATGAAGACATCGCCGCCACCAACTTCATGATCCGCGACCACCGAATGCAGGAACTGGTGTCACCGGATAAAGAGCCAATTACTCCCTACGTCGCCAAAGTCCGTGCCCTCTATCACGAGCACGGCGTCTCTTCGATACTTGTGATAGGAGGATCAGGCGACTATTTCCCTGTCGCCGATCTGGTCATCGGCATGGATCAATACCTGCCGCAAGACATCACCCAACAGGCCAGGCAAATCGCGGCGGCTCATCAGTCGGCCTCGATCAAACAAAGTAACACCTTTGGAGTCATCACAAAACGACGCCCGCAACCCGAGTCCATTGATCCACGAAAAGGTCGGCGTGAAGAATCTGTAAAAACCCGCAGTACCCACCATATTCAATTCGGCGAAAGTGATATCGATCTCACAGCACTCACCCAAATCGTCAGTCCATCACAAACCCGTGCGATTGGCGCCGCCCTCGCCTATGCGGTAAGGGAAAACATCATCGACGGGCAACAGTCCTTTACTGAGATTCTCGATTGCATATGCAATAAAATTCAACACAGCGGACTCGACGCCCTGTCAGACAATGCCCGCGGTGACCTCGCTGAATTTCGCCGTCACGATTTTGCCGCGGCTTTAAACCGTCTGCGGCACTTGAAAATATCACCCGCTTGAATTTATCCCACAAAAAAGCCGACGCTTTATCGCATCGGCTTTTCAGTGGTCTTTTTTCGCTAAACTATTTTACCGTGATAGTGATTTTTTCCGATGTCAGCGGTGGATCGTGTGGGATGTGCGTTTGATTTCCCAACACCAATTGCAAGGTGTGTTTTCCGGGAGGCAAAGTAAGAGTCGTTTCGGTCTGACCTCCGCCAAAATGAATGTGAGTTTCATCTTTAGGCAATGGCAAGGTGAGCTTCGGCAGTTTTTCTACATCAACCATCAAATGGTGATGCCCAGTCGGCGCGTCTTCCGAGACATAAATTCCAGCCGGAGCGACGCCCATTCCTTTTAAGCCGAAATTCACCACCAAGGGCGACGATACCTCAGCTCCATCCGCAGGAGAGACAATATACAATTTGGCATCAGCAGGACGCGAAGTTTTTGCAGGAGGAGCCTCCATTGCAGCAGAATGAGAGCCTTGATGCTCCTCTCCTTTTGGAGCTTCAGAACAAGATGTAGCAACAACAGCGGCAATACATGCCAATGAATTTATAAGTGCAGTTTTCATAACTAATATTGGGTTTCAGACAAACGAGACGATTTTCATCTCATAG
>JAADHD010000307.1 GCA_013152075.1 Verrucomicrobiota bacterium
GCGAGCAAATGATAAGATTCTCGGCGACATCATCGTGATTCCCGACGCCGATCAATTACCCGAAAACCTGGTATCATCCGACAACCCTGTCGGGGCCTATGCCTGGCAGTTGGCGCGCTCCGGCTACCGGGTTCTCATTCCCACCATCATCAATCGAACACCCAACCAGTGGACATTGAGCAACCGCGACTGGTCTCACCGCCCCTCTTTTGAACTCGGACGGACCCTGGTTGGATACGAAGTGCAGAAAATCATCTCTGCGATCAACATCCTGAAACAACAAAACGGCAAGGAAGATCGCCCACTTGGCGTCATCGGTTGGGGCGAAGGCGGGCGACTGGCGCTTTATGCCGGAGCCCTCGATTCCCGCATCGATAGCACCGCCGTCTGTGGTTATTTCGCTTCACGCCAAAACCTCTGGCAGGAGCCCGCTGACCGAAACACCTTCGGCCTACTCAACTCATTCGGTGATGCTGAAATCGCCAGTCTCATTGCACCACGCTCCCTGATTATCGAGCACGGCAAATACCCCTCCTACTTTTATCGTGCAACCGCAGAGGATGGATTGGAATCCAAAGAGGACGGTTATACCAAACTCAAAGGCAAACCCGGAATGCTGGTGACACCAAAAAAAGATGAGGTCCTAGCTGAATTCGCCCGCGCCCAAAGTTTTGTCGCCGGACTGAAACCTGGAAAACCCACCCTCGAACTGATCGAATCCGATACGGCAGTATCAGAAAAAACGCTCAAAGCTTTCATTCATTCGTTGAATACTAAGTCCTCGCTACAGACAATGACGCACAAGCTGAAACTTGCATCGCGTGAGCATGCCGCCAAACGCCACGACGATCAATTGGCGGAAATCCTGCGCCACAACCAGCGCCTGCTGCAACTCGCTTACGAATCCAGAATCGCTTACATGAAAGATGTCAAAACCGACAGCTTGGAAAATTTTGGAAAATCCACCGAAGCCTACCGGAAAAAATTCAGAGAAGATGTCATCGGTGAATTTGTTGTCGACCTGCTGCCCCCCAATGCGCGTTCACGTAAATACGAAGTCGGCCCCAAAACGATCAGCTATCAAGTCGAAATGGATGTCTTCCCCGACGTCACCGCTTACGGCATCCTCACCCTGCCGAAAAATCTGAAGCTCGACGGCTCGGAAAAACGTCCAGTGGTCGTGACCCAGCACGGACTTGAAGGGCGCCCGCGCCACACCACCGGCGAGGAAAAATACCGGGCCTACAAATCCTTTTCGACTCACCTCGCCGAACGCGGATTCATTACCTTTGCCCCGCAAAACCCCTACGTTCTCTTTGACCGCTTTCGCACCTTGCAATTCAAAGCCCAGTCAATCGGCAAAACCCTCTTCTCCATCGCCGTTCCCCAACACCAACAGATCACCGATTGGTTGGCCAAACAGCCTTACGTTGACGGAGATCGAATCGGCTTTTACGGCATCTCCTATGGCGGCAAATCCGCCATGCGTATTCCCGCGCTGGTCACCAACTACGCTCTCTCTATCTGCTCAGCCGACTTCGGCGAGTGGGTGTGGAAAACTGCAGCTACTGACAAACGTTCACTGCGTTACAGCTACGCCAACAAGGGCGAATACGAAATCTGGGAATGGAACCTCGGCAGCACCTTCAACTATGCCGAAATGGCCACCCTGATCTGCCCTCGCCCCTTCATGGTGGAACGCGGACACTTTGACGGCGTGGAACCCGATGACCGAGTCGCCCAGGAATACGCCAAAGTTCGTTTTTTGTATCAGGCCCAATTGAAGATCGGTGACCGGGCCCGAATCGAATACATAGACGGCCCTCATGCGATTCACGAACAAGGATCTTACGAATTCCTTCACAAACACCTCAACTGGCCGAAGCCTTAGCATACAGATCCAGCAAATCCTGGCGCCTAACTTTACCCAAAGCGGAGCGCGGAATCTCGCTGACGTATCTGACTTCATCAATTCGTTCCAGTGGATCGACTCGCGAATTAAAAACTTCGTCCGAATTCCGAACAATCGAATCACCTTGTGAGACAACGACCGCCGCCACAATCCTGTGGCCATTCCTCTCGTCCGGCAAAGCCAGCAAATAAGCATCCTTCACTCCATCATCTTCTGCGATCACCTGCTGGAAAACTCGATTGAGCCCCTCCATCGATACCTGCTCTCCCAAAATCTTAATCACATCATCCACCCGCCCGATCACACGCAACTCCACCCGCCCCTTACTTTCTCTGACCTCCACCCGGTCACTTGTTGTGAACCATCCTTCAGCATCGCCGATTGCGGTAAAATCGATCCTACCCTCTGCCGAAACCTCCAGATACGCACGAGCCAATGGAGCCCCCTTGATCTGTAATCGATCCTCCCCCGACAGGGTCCGCACCTGCCAACTCTTGAGAACTTCCAACCACTCCCCGGAATACTCCTTCTGCAGGGAATCCAGTGCTCCTGTAGCGACCTGCGACCCCGCCTCGGTCATCCCATAACTCTGCAACACCGGCCAGCCTAATTGCCGCGCCTTCCTACCGAGTTCATCATCCATGCGCTCCCCACCAACCACAAGTGCTCGCACGCTCTTCGGGCACTGGTATCCTAAAGATACCAGATCATAAACCTGGGTCGGCACAAGAGATGTCAGGGTGATGGCATGTTTTTCAAGCGCATCCCGGAAATTCTGCGGATCCCAGTTTTCATCAAATGCAATGACTTGACTGCCCGCCTGCACCGCTCTGGCATAAATGCCCAATCCCCCCACATGGAAGCCAGGCAAAGCGCACAGCCAACGATCGGCTGGACTTGCTTGCAAACGATGGTTCACCGCTTGTGCCGATTTCAACAAGCCGGCTTTGGACAAACATACATAACGAGGCTGACCACTACTGCCTGAGGTAGCCACCCACACACAGCCTTTGAAGTCATCGCGATCTTCGCCCCAAGCTTCCACAGCGGCACCCACTCTTTTCGCCTTCTCCGACCGAGGATTCACCATCACGCAAAACCCCTGGTTTTCCCAGAAGCCCAAACAACTCAACTCATCAACACTCGGCATCCAATTCCTAATTCTTAATTGTCATCGCTTCGCTCAGACTGTCTCGCCCGCTTCGCGGTCTCGGCTCCTAATTCCTAATTCTTAATTCTTAATCCCTAATTCTCAATCCCCCAATCGCTTCCACGGCAAACGCTCCAATTGATCATCAAATCCCAAACCAAGGCCTTCAGGTGCCATTAGCTTCGGCCCTTTGCTTTGGACCGCTTCAAAAAACTCATCGCTATCAAATAGTTCATGAGTCAGCAAGCCGCACTCTCGAATTGAATCCGGATACTTCTGCTTTAAAACAGCCGCTTCATAGGCTGCAAACATCTGCCCAATCGCATGGTCCATATAACTCGTTATCACCAAGTTGCGTTTATCCGCAAATCCCAATAACTTTAAAGCAAAGCCCTCCGAATCCACCAGCGCCGGCTTAATCACCCACCACTTAAGCTCAGCTTCATCCGCAACGGCTTTTTCACAACCTCGATCCACCGCCAGTGGCAATCCCGTCTGACTGCCGAGCCGCGACCAATTGTCAGCATCAAAGCGTATTGGGTCTTCAATAAACTCAATCCTCTCACAAAGCTCCTCACCCAGCGCTTGCGCCAAATTCATTGCCACCGCATGATCCAAGACCTCATTAAAATCTATCCGCAACAAACTGTCCGAAGAGGCACATCTCAAACATCGCAACACCTCCTCTTTAGTCACTTCCAAATCCAAACTCCCCTTAAGCTTGATCCTAGCAAAAGTCTGCACCTTTTTCTTTTCCAATGCCATACCAGGCAGCATCGTGAAATGACTGTCGGGAATGGTAAGCTCATCAAACAAACTCACCCCTTCCTCACGCGCTGCACCATCCAGTCGAGCGCAGTGCATCGCCCTCTTTGCCAGACGATGCGGCCGCCCTTTATTCAGAGCATCCAGCTGCCGATCGAGAGCTTCATCACCTAACGCCTCCCAAGGATGAATACACCCCACCCCGGCACCGACACGAATCAAACACCCCTCAACCGCACGTTTCTGACTGCGCGCATTAAGTGGAAACGCGCCCTTCAAAGTATAACGATGATAATAGATATCGTTCTTCATTACGCCATCAGCCCAATGGTGAATAGTATAGCAAAAATCATCAACTGCATCGCCGCGAGAGCGAGAAATTTATTATATTCCGGGCTTGGCGCGGTTCGAAACACCTTCCAGGCAATGTAAAGACTGAACGGGGTCAGCACCAGGGGAATGGCATACAAACGCCCGTATCCCAAAGCCAGCCAGGCGGTTCCGACGAGACTCGGCCCCAGGCAAAACAAAGCGATTTCCATTTTTGCAAAGGCAATGCCTTTACGCACAGCCAATGTCCTTTTGCCGGATAATCGATCTTCATCAATATCACGAAGGTTATTGATTGCGATCAGCGCTGCGGACAACAAGCCAATCTGCAAACCCGCCAGCAAAGCGACCGGCCCCGGTGCAACCCCTGTTTGCACAAACCACGAACCGCCCACCGCTATCAAACCGAAAAACACTACCACAAACAATTCTCCTAATCCTAGATAGGCTAGGGGAAAAGGTCCGCCTGTATATCCGTAGGCCAGCAATAATGAAATAGCACCTATCAGAACAATCGGCCAACCCCGGGCGCCAAGTAACGGAAAGGAAGCCAATACCGCCAGCGCCACTGTTATCACACCGGCCACCATGACCTGTCTCTGACTGACCAAGCCGGATGCCGTCACTCGTCGCGGACCATGACGTTTATTTGTGTCCGCGCCCTTCTGGAAATCGATGGCATCGTTGAAAAAATTCGTCGCAATTTGGATCAGCAGACAACTCAACAAAGTGTAAAATAACAAGCGCCCTGAAAATTGATATTGTCCGCTCTGATCCAGCGATACCAGAGCGCTGCCAACCCACACCGGCACCAAAGCCGCCGGTAAAGTCTTCGGCCTTGCGGCCATCACCCATGTTTTCAGAGAGGACATGCTCGTTATTGATTCGGTAAGGACGGACGACCGGGCCGGCCGTCCCTACCGCGTAACCTTACACTTTGAACTTCATGGTAGGGACGTGCGGCTCGCACGTCCGCAGTCTTTGTGATGGCATTCATTACGTTGAAATCTAAACTACGGTAAGCGGGGAAATTTCGAAAAATCAGGATCCCGTTTTTCAATAAAAGCCTGCTTACCCTCTTTCGCTTCCTCGGACATATAATAGAGCAAGGTAGCGTTTCCTGCCAGATCCTGTAAACCCATTTGCCCATCGCAGTCTGCATTCAAGGCTGACTTCAAACAGCGCAAAGCCATGGGCGAATGCGCCAGAATCTCACGCGCCCATTTCACTGTCTCGGTTTCAAGTTCTGCGTAAGGAACTACAGTATTCACCAATCCCATGTCCAGAGCAGCCTGAGCATCATACTGACGACAGAGATACCAAATCTCCCGCGCTTTTTTCTGTCCCACAATTCGCGCCAGATAACTAGCTCCCAAACCTCCATCAAAGGATCCCACTTTAGGCCCCGTTTGACCAAATCGGGCATTGTCGGCGGCTACCGTTAGGTCACAGACAATATGCAGCACATGCCCCCCGCCGATCGCGTATCCTGCCACCATGGCAATCACCGGTTTCGGTATTTGACGAATCCGCTTCTGCAACTCGAGCACATTCAAACGAGGCACGCCTTGATCATCGATGTATCCTCCATCGCCACGAACTTTTTGATCCCCTCCCGAACAAAAAGCCTTTTCCCCTTCCCCGGTCAAAATGATCACTCCTACCGAAGCATCCTCGTGCGCCAGATCAAAAGCTTCGATCATCTCTTTCACCGTCAGAGGGCGAAATGCATTACGCACCTCCGGGCGATTGATAGTTATTTTAGCAATGCCGTCATCCGTTTTTTCAAAACGAATGTCTTTATATTCTTTGATCGTGGACCACATACCGGTATTCAATCACAGAAATCGCGTTTGGAAATCCCCAATCAGAGATTTCACCGAATTCAAGGGTTCCTCATTTTCAAACAACAAACGGTGTCCGGCCTCCGGAATGACCACATGCTCAATGCATTCATTACTTGCCGCAACCTCATCAGCAAGTCGGGTAAATTTCTGATCCCGCTCACCCGTAATCCATAATATAGGGGTCTTGCTCTCCGCCAAAGCTGGACGCAAATCCCCTTGCCGCCCCAATGACCAGCATTCAAAAGCACGTGCCACACTTTCCCGATCACGCTCAAGATCGGCTTGAAACGTCGACCCCGATGCAGACTGCAAGGTTTCCTGATCGTTCCACAGCTCGATAAAATCAGGCCAAGACTTTTCGCGAACCAGCGATGACCACTGCAAATCATTCTCCCAACGAACCCTTCTCTCAGCATCGTCCAACAATCCCGGATGAGCAGAAATCACCACCGCCGCGCGCCAAGCCTCCGGCTGATCCAGAATAGCGTGTAAAGCCAGGCGGCCTCCCATCGAATAGCCAATCAGCATTTTGGCGTCCACATCTTTCACCTCGGCATTAAAATTCTTTGCCCAGTGCTTCAGATCCGGGCAATCCCCCTCAGCAAAAGCCTGCCATAAATCTACCGCCCTTACATCGAGTTCAAGGCAGTCCCAATCCCGCGCTTGCCCCATCATGCCGTGTAGAGCGAAGGCGGTCATTTTAAATCAGTAGT
>JAADHD010000123.1 GCA_013152075.1 Verrucomicrobiota bacterium
GAAGGCTTTGCACCCGATCACGGTGGATATGGTGGAGGGGGAGGGTGCCCGTAGCTCAACAAAAGGGAAAGCCGTAAGTGAAGTGGCGACGGGTCCGACGAAGTTGAACCGGGTACAGGTGATTAATTTCACAGAAGATCTGGCGGATTTGTTGGATGCAGGGATCAATCTTGAGCAGGCTTTGCGGGTGCTTCATGAGCGTCAAAAAAATCCACTGATTAAAGCGGTGTCGGGAATTTTGAGGGATGAGATTCGTGAAGGGGTGAGGTTTTCGCTGGCTTTGAAGAAGGCATCGCCTTCTTTTGATACGCTCTACTGCAATCTGGTAGCTGCAGGGGAAGCGAGTGGATCTCTTGGAGAGATCCTTCAACGCTTGGCTATCAGCTTAAAGCAGATGCACTCGCTGCAGCGTCGGGTGACGGGAGCGATGATTTATCCTACGGTTTTGTTACTAGGTTGTGTGGTTCTACTTTTTGTGTTCAGCACTGTTTTGATGCCGAAGTTGTCACAGCTTATCAGTAAGACCGGGGGGGAGCTTCCCGCGATCACTCAGGTGTTGATAAATTTCAGTGATTTTATGGTGGACTGGTGGTGGATGATAATATTGGTGACGACGGCCTTGTTTTTTGCCTTTCGTGTTTATATTGGAAGCACCCAGGGGCGGGTCTGGTGGGACAGGGTGAAGATGGTTATACCGGTGTTCGGTGGAGTGATCAGTGGGCGTTTTTTTGCTCAATATTGCCATACGATGGCTAATCTGTTGAGCAATGGAGTGCCCTTGCTCAATGCTTTAAAGCTGGTGGCCAGAGGGAGTTCCAATGTCTTTATGAAAGATCTCCTGGAGGGGGCGGTGTTGGATGTGGGGGAGGGCGGTTCGCTGGCCAAGGCGCTGGGCAAATCGGATTTTTTCCCCTTGGCTTTGATCGACCGGGTGGCGGTGGGCGAGCAGACCGGGGAGCTGGGAAAGGCTTTTGTGAAATCAGCTAGAAAGTATGACGAAGAACTGGATGTAAGAATAGAGCGACTGACAAGTTTTGTGCCAATGGTGGTGCTGATTGTGATGTCGGTTATTGTGGGAGTGGTGGCGTATTCGATTATGACGACTATATTTGGCTCGGTGTCGGGGATCTCGAGGCGGGGCTGAAAGAGGAGTGGAGAGTGGTGATGAGACTGTATGACGTATGCTCAATTTATCGGTAGATAATGAATTGGGCTGAGTCGGAAGATCTTCTGTTGGAGTCTATGGTGGATATGAGGGTGAAATTTTCGGGTGATGCCTCGGTCAGAGTGGATTGAAGCAGGCTGTGATGAGGGCGTAGATGATACTTTGGGATGCCGGTATCGATAATCACAAAATCGATCTGCTCGCGTAAGAAATCCTTGAGTTGAGCAGGGGTTTCGAAGGTGCTTTTGTAATCTCGGCCCAACCAATCACTTTCAGACAGAACTTTGCTGGATCGCCGGAAGGATAGGGTCTCGGGCCAGGAGAGGCAGCCCTCAGCGATCAGGGCGCCTTCTCCCTTGGGATCAGAAGAGATCAAAACGATTTTTCGGCCAGCTTTGTCGGGAGCATCTGCTTGGGGGGCTGTGTTGATGATGGATGACAGGCCCTGGTGGCTACCGGTGAATTTTTTCTTTGCGGGCATTCCGTTTTCGAGAACAATCAGCACGCTGAAGAAAAGGGGGATGAGGGTTGCGCTTTGCGCTTTGTACTTAGTGCTTAAATTTTGGATGAAGCTGAAGGAGAGTAAAATAGTGAAGGGAAGAGCGGGTAGCAGGTAGCGGGCATCGAGACCTGCCGGGACGACAATGTAAAACAAGAGGATGCTGAGTAGTAGTGCGCTGAACAGGGGATAATAAATGCCGGGCAGGGAGGGTAACTGAAATTTTCGGTGCAGGAGGGGAAGGAGGAGGGCGATGATTAAGAGCAAGGTGAGAATGATTCCAAAAGTTTGCGGGATGACCTTGAAGTAATAACTGACGGCGGCGGGAATATTTTCCGACAGAGGGACGTGCTGCATGCCTTCGTCGGTGATGTGTCGGGTGGCCAGCATCCACGGGAGGGCGAGCACGACGACAGGAATGGGGGCGACCCAAAGACGCCAGTTAGTGATCAGACGGAATTGGCGGGAAATAACGATGGCAAAAGGCGGGACGAGAGCGAGCAGAAGGCCTGAGCCTTTGGTGAGAATGGCGGCGGCGGCAAGCAGGCCGAAGAGTAAAGACCAGCGGATTTTTTTGGTCTCCACGAAGCGTCCGAATGAGAGGGTTGCGAGCAGGCAAAAGATGACCAACAGCATGTCGGACATGACGATGGCGGTGTAGGTCTGGATCAGAGGGATGAGGATGAAGGTGGCGGCTGCAAGGATGGCGTTGGCGGGAAGGAGAAGTCGGCGGCCGACGAGCCAGATGATGAAAGCGGTGGTAGCAGTGAGGGTGGTCATCAGCAGGATGATGGCCGTTTTGCTGCGTGAGGGAAGTAACCAAAGGCCTTCGATGGCGTAGAAGCCGGGCGGGTAATGGCCGAGGGCGACTTTGGGAAAGTGTTCGTAGTAGGTTTCGGCGAAACGCATCGGGTGTTCGAGTCGTAACAGCGGCCCGGCGATGTAGTCACGCACCATGAGGCCGGTGACTACGTGAGAGGCTTCGTCGGAGTGGGCACCGAAGTCATTGGAGAAAGCACCGTTGTGGTGTTGCAGGAAGAGGGTGAGCAGGAAGAGGCCGGTGAACACGGCAAAGCTGGTCCAAGGATTCGGACAACTGAGTGTAGTCAGATTAGATTCAACGGATTTGCCAGTGGAAACCATAAGAGGGTGTCAGTGACTGAATTCTTCGGAAATATTGCCAACAAAGGCAAGACCTTCTTCGAATTTAGAAAAGCGTTCGGGATACTTTGCCATCAATTTCCTGGTGATTACTTCAAGATCGCGATCACCATCCATAAGATGAAGAACAGCGCTTTGAAGAGCTCCATCATCTGATAATTTAGGGACGTGTGAATGGGCTCGTTTACGAAGCTGGGCTAAGGCTGTTACCTCAGATTGGAAACTGGATTGGGTAAAGGAAAAAGCTTCTTTGCCACTTTCACTTGAAGAGAATCCGCTGGTATTCCAGAGCCATATATACTCCCCGGCAATAAGAGAGGCTTCAACATGAACCGAAACTTCGTCGCCTGCTTTCATCTCGACGGGTTCCGGCCATGGGAAAAAAGCGCAGCCGTAAACAGAGGGGCGTATTTTCCCTGGGCCTCCTGAGAATCCGATGCCGGGCGCAATTTCCGTGTCAAACCAAAGATAAAAACCGTGGACCGACGCACTGCGCTCTGCAGTGAGGGTGACGGTGTTCGAAAAGTTGGGGTCTTTGACGGAAGCGTAGTCAATGGCGGCCCACTTTTCAGCTTTTGATACGAGATGCTTTTGTTTGGGCCTGACAGAGCACCAGTAGTTGGCATGGCGCTCAGATAAAAATTGTAACTCCAGTCCGTAGTTTCTATTTTTCCACGGACTTAGACACTTTTGATGCAGTTTGCTGTTTTCAACCAGAGCGATATGAAGGGTATCTACAATCGGTAAGATATGGCCGCCGTTTTTTAAAAAACGATTTTTGGCATCTGCTATGACCTCAATATTATTATCGATGAGTGGTAGGATACCCCGGATGTCAGAGAGAATTATATCCGCTTGTTCTTTTAGCTGTATTTTTCTGGAATCATTCTGAATCCAATCGATACGGTCGCCAAAGCCACAATCCTTTGCCAGTGTCTTGCCAGCTTGAATGCAATTCGAGGGTTCTATCGCATAGACTTTACGGGCACCTAATTTACAGGCGATCAAAGAGAAGAGACCGGATCCAGCACCAAGGTCCACAATTACGGATTCTGGGGTGATTAGAGATTCAAGCGCTCTGATGTAGGTGTCGGCGCGCACTTTGTCGGCAAACATGTTGCTGTAGTCATATAGAGAATACATTTTGAGTATTAGGTGATAGCCTTTTCTGCTGGCAAAGTGTTGGCGTTAATGTGATTTAATATTCTGGAGTGAAGTTCGTCAATGCGGTCCCATTCTTTAGGGTAACTGACGGTGAAAGCTGGCACATTTATCGCTAGATTTGTAAGTCTTTCAAATTCATTTTTAAGAATTGAGGGGTCCTTGATATCTAGGCGGAAGCAATTAGAAATCATTTTTCTGACGAGTTCTTTTTGAGATGTCTTATAAATTTCTATGTCCTTTTTGTGACAGCTATGGGGGGTTAACAAAAAAATAGCAGTTAAGGGTGCGGGTGAGTCGCAATATTCAAACGGTAGTTCTTCATTCAGGAATTGAAGTTTATTATTATAAGAGTTTTTTGTGGGAGAGGGTTTAGGCTCGATGTCGGAGACTAGTTGGTCTCTGCTGTCTCCCCAGATACGAATAGTGGGGTAGGAGGGAATGGCAAGCGCAGGGTGATCGTCACCTGAAACAATGCGTAGGCAATCATCAGTTAACAATGAGGCGCCTTTTCGGCAGAACCATGCAGCCAAAGTCGATTTACCGACTCCGGATTCTCCAATAAAGGCTATGGCGATGTCATTGGTTTTTAATGAGACGGCACTGGCGTGTAATACCGTTTCCCCAAGTTGGGCGAGTAGGCGGGGTATGACTTGATTGAGTAGCAGATGATGAAGGGTATGATCATCGCTTTCATGAACCGGGGTACATACGATCATTCTTGACGCAGGTTTAACCAGAAAATCCCCGCAACGATTAAAACGAAGTAAAAAGTCTTCATTTTGGCGTGAGATGGAGAACCATATTCTCTCCGGCGAATCCGCCTCATACATTTGATGAATACAGGGTTCGGATTCACCGGCAGGAGCTTGCTCTCGTGGGGAGCGAAACTGCACGCTTAACGTTTTTGCGCTGGCCTGGCTGGCGAATTCAGTTGTGAACTGATACCCGTAAGCTGAATGATTCCCGAGGGTATTCCATACGGAGGTATTGTCTAGGGAGCTATGCATGGGCTTGAGCTATCAGTAACTCAGCGGCTTGAATAAATGAAGGATAGAATGAGATTTCGTTTCCAGGAATTGATTTTTTCACTCAAAAAACGGACTGTTCATTTTGGCTGAATTCACCAAACAAGCTATACCTTTCCCTTGGCATTCATCATTCCCATCATTCCCATTCCCATGCCGCCGCCCTTCTCAAACATGCCTGAAGTGCCACCGGTAGTTAGGTTTCTTACAGATCCGTATTTGATGAGTTTGGGTTTTTCATAAGAGGATCGCCCTCCCACCTGTTCAGATTTATTTTTCATTGGCACCTTGAAAATATAGGAATTATCGAGTTTTGCAAGAACTACTGAAGGGCCGGATCGTGTTGTTGTAGCCATGTTGCCATGAACACTTCGCTGTCGTTCCATTGCGATTCATTTTCCGGGGTGGATAGGTATGTTCTGAGTATTTGATCTATGCGTTTGAGCTTATCCTGAGGCATCTGATTCACTCTAACTAGATAGGCTTTACGGTTAAATGACTCGTGATTATCATCCAAACTTTTCCGCCAGGTAACCGTTCCGGGCAGATGGCGCCCTATTGCCTGACGTAAAACCCACTTTGGCCACCCCTTGCGAGTTTTTTGTTGCCAGGGGAGCGAAAGACAGAAGTTGACCAAATCCAGATCAAAAAAAGGATGACGACATTCCAAGCCAAATTTTGCCGCAGTGCTGTCGTACCTTTCAAGAGCAGCTGTCACCCAGGGGGCCGTCAATATGTGAGCCTGCCGTATCATCATTGTTTTATACTCTTCTTCCGGAAGATCGTAATCGTACATCCGGGCAATCCTCTCCCGGACACAGTTGGCCGCGGCAAACTCATCAACAAGATTTGATTCCGATAAATAATGGTTCTGCCTTGCAGTAATTTTTTTTAATCTCAGCTTGCGCCATACACGTTTTGGTAGGTAAGCGGGGAGCAGGCAATCCATTAAGACGCTGCGGGCCCAATGGTAATCCGAGTAGAGGCGGCCTACTTGGTATGATTCTTTTAAAGCACCAATTAGCTTCCCTTGCTTTAATAGATAGTAGAGGTAGCGCGAGGATATCGATGTTGTCAGATCACCATCCACTCCGGTAAGAATAGATTTATCGCCTTGCCGGGAAGCTTTCTGAAACACCATTTCCGAGAGTGGGGCATCATCGAATGGATTGTCCGATAGGCTGGCGACTGATTCATAGGACTCAGATTGAGCATCAAAAGCTTGAGGTGTGATTGTGTAGGCATCAATATCTCCCTGGTCAATTACCGTTTGAATACAGGAGGATTCATCTGTGCTCTCTGCTTCAAGCCCTGTCAGGATAGCTGAATAAGTTTTTAGAGGAGCTTGGTTGGAATCCTTATTGTGTTGGCGGGCAATGGCTACAATTGAGCTGGAATCAATTCCACCGCTCAACATAGCTCCTGTGGTATTGTTGTTTTCTAATCGTCGGTGCACTGCTCGAGTGAAGACTTCAGAAAAAGCTTCTTCATATTCAGCGTCGGATCCTAAGATGAGCTCAGGAGGCGGTTCGAGTTTCCAATATCGCTGAACAGCTACCTTTCCAGCTACTACTGTCATTGAATGGCCTGGAGGCAGGCGATAAATTTTTTCAAAGAAAGTTGAGCTATGGTCGACGCCTTCCAAATATGAAATGAAAAAATCTGCAATTCGAGGGCGATTGATGGTTTTTTGAACGAAAAA
>JAADHD010000188.1 GCA_013152075.1 Verrucomicrobiota bacterium
AATCCTTTGTAAGCAAGCGGAGTTGGCACATATGGCAAACCCTTGCGCCCCAGTTCATACAACTTTTTCACCTTCCCGCCACCTACACCCGGCCGCAAAGCCACACTCTCTTTAGCTCCGCCGCCTGAGCCCAATGTCGCTAACACCACATCCCCGGACAATCCAATCGATCCCACCGAACGCTGCTTGAAGCCCGGATTATACTGCCAGAGCAACTCTCCCGTTTTTGCGTCCAACGAAATAAATCCATGCGTAGAGTTCACTGCCAAAACCTGTTTTTTTCCATCTTTCCCCTGATAAACCACTGAAGTGCTGTAAGCACTTTTCTCCTCCTCTCCCGGCTTGTTCTGACGTTTGTGCCGCCAAACCTCATCACCTGTCAACGCATCGAGAGCAATAATCGCGCTGCGTTCCTCCTCCTTATGCTCTGTCTGGATAATAAGCAAACCTTCCACCAGAATGGGGGATGTTGCCGTGCCATGATCTGAAGTGAAACTAGGAAACTCAACACTCCAGACTTTTTTACCCGCATGATCCACTGCAACCGCTATCGTTCGATCACCCGACCCCCAAAACAGATAAACGTGCCTTCCATCCACCGCCGGTGTCGACGATGCAAAATTATTAAAGCGATGCTGTTTATGTGATTCGAACGCCGCTCCCCATTTCCACTTCACCTTGCCATTGTTCGCATTGTAGCAAACCAAGTGCCTTTTATTCGCATCCTTCTTATCGAATACTGTCAGATAAAGGTCCTTACCCCACAATACCGGCGAAGAATGCCCGCTCCCTTTCAACTCCACTATCCAATTGAAGTTTGCGATCGTAACCTTTGCTGGCAAACCCTTGGCATTGCCTACTCCCGACCCGTTTTCACCCCGAAAACGAGTCCACTCCTGAGCCTCAGCTGACATTGCCAATACACAGGCACAAAACAACACTGCGGACAGAGACAGTTGAGGGGTTTTCATCGGTTTTACTATGAAGCGCAATTCATGCTTCTTCAGCTAAAGCTCAAACTCCTTAACACGCAAGTTTCTTATCCCACCGAATGAATCCCTAATCCAAAATCAAAGTCGTCCCCGTCGGCGGCCTCGGCTTTGGTTTTGGTTTCGGTTTGTTCGGGTCAACCGGAGGTTTTGGTTTGCTCGGAAAAGCCGCTGCCACAAAAAGGCGAGTGTGTGGAATCTCCGGCGGGTGCACATCCAGACGAATCTCCTGACTGCTTTTAGCTTCAGAGGCTGCCAGCACCGATTCGTAAATTTGACGCGTCCAGGGTTGAACATAACTCAAAAAATACGCTACTCTTTCTTTTGTCAGATCTTCGATAAATTTAGCTTTAACTGCCGGATCCTTCATGTCTTTGGGTACCAGTGCAGCCACCTTTTGATCTAAACTCGCAATCTCTGCTTTTTGAGCCGCTATCACTTTAGGCCCAATGGTTTTGGCTAGGTTTTCATATTGATCCAGAGAAATTCTATCCAACCTCAACATGATAGCCTCTCGTTTAGACATGACCTTCGGAATGAACTTTTCGCCCTCCCATGTAGTCCAGCCAGCGGGAATCCGGTGGGACTCCGATATGTTTCGAGCCTCCAGATAAGCCTCAAAACTGTCGGCACTTACATAATAATAAAACAAAGCGTTGCGCTCGAGAGCAACTTTTTTACAAACTTGGTCAAAACCCGAGCCCCGCTGCTTGAACTGTTTAATATCCCAACCTCCCTCTTTTTTAAATCCCAGGCTTAACTTCAACCGATCCGACGTTCCATTTCTTTCAATGAAATAACTGAAGTCCTTTGGACCAAATTTTCCGTTACCAAAAAAAGCTTTCACTTTTTTCTCATCAAAACGCAAGCGCTGAACATTGAACTCTCTGCGATCTTCAGAACCAAACAATCGAGCCAACATATCTTTCTCCGGCAGGGCAATTCCATCAGCTCCCATTTCGGTCACTTTGACATTTCCCAATGCCAGACCTTTCACAAAACGTCCGTTACGCCGCACTCTTTCCCGAACCGGAAGATAAGCATCTCGGTTAACTGGATTCGTTTTGGTTGACTGTAACGAAAACGTATAGCTACCCAAACCACTTCCCGTGTAGGTCAGCTTGGAAAAATTTCCGTAGATAGCATCTCGCACCTTGATCACATGACTGTAGGGATCGCCGACATAATAAACCTTACCACCTTTGCAAACTACATAATGGGCTTTTGATTCAGGTTTCGCCACTCTAGGGTTTGGCATTTTAACAACCTTGGCCGCCACTCTTTCCCGCTCAGGGGTCTGATCCAGAATAGCCTTCATCTTTGCCAGTTCAGAAGCGGCAGTGCTCACCTCTTTATCGCGCACAACTTTCAACGCCTCCGCCTCATCTATTTTCTTCTGAAGCTCTTCCATGTCGGAGCTGTCTTTTACCAACTCCTTATTGTTTTTCTCAATCTCCTCGATTTCGATGATGAGCTGTTCAGCACTTTTGTCCGGTTTCTTTATTGTTTCCACCGACGCCTGCTGCAACTCCTTCAAATTATCACGCGTGCTCTTTGCGCGTGTTTTTAATTCCTTAAGATCCTCTTTGCTCACCTGAGGCAAATTATCGACAATTACTTTCACCGCCTGACTCAGCCCCAAGCTACTGATGATCAAAATCAGCAGCAACACGCCGACCACATTCGTCAGCGCGTCCAACAAACTGTCCATGCTTCTTTCGCCGTCGTCTCTTGCTCTTCTCGCCATTATTTTTTAAGAAATTTAGCAAACACCGCCAGATCCAACTTCCCCTCTCCCGGAAGCGGCAATTTACCTGGTAAAATTCTGGTACCGGACACTCGATTGAATCCCCCGACAACACCATTCGCACGATTGTAATTCGCAACAGATGCCGAATTGCCCCTTACCAGAAAAATCAGCTTGCGGTAGGGCTTTTCACTGATCTTTTTCAACAAGTCCAAGAACTCCTTGCTCTGCTTCAACGAAGCGGACGGGATCACCAAAGGGGGCTCAGTCAGACTGGTGTGGATAAGTATGGTCTTGTCCGCAATTTCGACAAAGTAGGGCTCCACATTTGTGCTTGAGCCGCTCGACTGAACACGCAGGGCCGCTGCATCCGGAGGCAACTGGCGTTTTTCAATCTCCTCCTTCAACTTCTTGATATCAGCCATCAAGGTTTCCTTGTCCTTGTTCAGCTTCTTGTTCGTATTCACCAGTAAATTCAGCTTGGCGATCAATTCTTCCCTCAGGCTATCAATTTTTTCATTATTGGCCAACAGCTCTTTCAACCTCCGCAGTTTTTCCCGCTTCGAACGCAAATCCTCCTGATCCTGAATCAGATTCTCCATCAACTGGCGTAAGCGATCCAGTTCTTTCTGATCGACCTTCTGCTTCTTGTCGACTTCGACATACTCCTTGGCCACCTCAACCTCCTCCGGCTCCTTGCCCTCAGCCTGATTCATCTGAATCAGATTGATGAAAACAATAATCATCGTGAGACATCCGATCACACAGACCAGAATGCTCAAAAAGGGGAACAGGGATATTTCCGCGCCCTTGCTTTTTCGTCTCGCCATCTCGCTAGAGTATCAACACTTCATTCGGAAGTAACCCTCCAAATCCATCACCTCTGGTTCAGCCTCTGCTGAACCAGCCTTTTTTCTGAATCACCACCTGCTTGCCATTCAATTCCTTGAGAACTTTATTCAAATTCTGAATTCCCTCGGCCAGCGGTTTCACATTGTTTTCGATGGCTCTGATCGACCCCTTCTCCACCTTCTCCAAAGTTGCAAAAAAGTCCTCATCGAGCTTTTTCTCATAGATTTCTGCCCGTTTCCCAATTGCATTCAACTGCGTATCAATCGCTCCGGCCACCTCTTTGAAATATTTCTGCTGATTGTCCAGCGAACTCGACATCCCATCCTGAACCTGGGAAAATTTCTTCAACATGTCAGTCTGACTGTTCGCCATCGCCTCTCCAATCGCTTTCAACAAACCTGCATCACCCCCCGCATTGGAACCTGCTCCCCCATCATTCAGACGTCGCAACAAATTGTCGATGCAATACTCATCGATGTCAGTCACCAGATCTTCTTCGGCGTTCTGCAATGAACTCGCCGGGAAACTCAGAATAATACTGAAAACCAGTGCCAGTAAGGTTGTGTCAAAAGCCACCCCCAACTTATCCAAAACATTCATGAGCGGCCCCTTGATCGCATCCATGTCACCGGCCTCTCCACCCAGCACTGCGCCGAAGCCCTCAATCGCACCCCCAATCCCGATAACCGTGCCAATGAATCCCATGATGGGAATGGACCACAAAAAAACTTTCACCAACGAATAGCCCCCGGCCACTTTATTCGCATCGATCTCCGACTGAGAAGCCAGCATTTGCGCTACTTCAGGATTGTTCTGCCGGATGTAGAAAAACTCCAGTGCCTTGCGAATTCGATTCACAATGTAGGTATTTCTCAACAGCTTCGGAAAGTTGACCAGGTGTTCGTGAAACTCCGGCAGATTGTGAATATTGATTTCATCAGAAATGTCACTCGGCAGTGCCTCGACCAACATCGCGCGGCGCTGTTTACGGATATTGATCCCCTTCATCACCAACAGAGCCAGACACCAGAACATTAGAAAACTGGTCACATACTGCGGCCATCCACGCTCACAGAACAACTCACGCAAATAAGAGCCCACAGTTACAGTGCATCCGGTTTTCTCCGGTAACATTCCCATTATTAGATACCAGAGAACAACACCCGTCAGGCCATAGCCCAAGGCAATCCAAATATTGGCCTGGGAAGGATGAGGCCCTTGCGTCCCCTGTGTCATTTCCAGATCTGGCAAATCATCATGAATACTGCCTGCCATCTCCTCGCCTGCAGACCGGCTTTGCTCTGGAACCAATCCTGACGGCTCTTCCGCAGGAATATCTGGAGTAGCAGGTGTGATGGGAGCAATTTGAGGCTTGTGTGCCTCCTTCGGCTTTTCATCCGCAATACTGGCCGGAATCTGGATTTTTGTTCCACAACCCGGGCATTTCACGGCTTTGCCTGCCATATCGACTTCCGCCTGCAGGTGCACTTCACATTTTGGACAACTAAACTTCATTTTTTTGCTTTCCGTTTTTATAAAAACCTACGCAAGACCTTCCGTTCCGCTTCAGAATCGCGAGCTCCAATTAATAACGCGCTGTGAACATTTGACTAGTCAAAATTTGCACTTTCCGACCCACCGTCACCGATTTCTCAACCGCTCTGCCGTAGCTAGTATCAGTTGCTCGGAAGTCTCCCAATCAATACAGGGGTCAGTTATCGATTGACCATAAACCAGTTCTGAAGGGTTTTGCGGTATCGGTTGATTGCCCCCAAGTAAATTACTTTCGAGCATCGCCCCAAAAACATTGCGATCCCCACCGACCCACTGCTGAACAATCTCCTCAAATACTGCGGGCATCCGCTCAGGATCTTTGCTACAATTGGCATGGCTGGCATCAATCATGACCCACGGTTTCAAGCCCGCATCAAGCATCTCCTGCGCAGCCCTTTTTGCGTGCTCAGAAGAAAAATTCGGCCCGTCATCACCTCCGCGCAACACCAGATGAGAATATATATTACCTTTAGTACTAACCGCAGACGCCACTCCCTCGGGACTGACCCCAAGAAACGTTTGTGGTTGAATCGCCGCCTTCACGGCATTAACTGCAGGTTTTACTCCTCCATTAGTCGTATTTTTAAAACCAACCGGCATCGACAAACCCGAAGCCATTTGACGGTGCGTCTGTGATTCCGTTGTCCGTGCCCCGATAGCCGCCCAACAAATCAAATCTGCTATGTACTGCGGTGTGATCGGATCCAGAAACTCAGTCGCTGTCGGCACCCCTAGATCCAGAACTTCTTGTAAAAATCCGCGCGCTTTACGCAGGCCCAGTGGAATATTTGCGCTGCCATCCATGTCAGGATCCATGATCAAACCTTTCCACCCCACAGTTGTCCTTGGTTTCTCAAAATACACTCGCATGATCACCTCCAGGCAGTCGCCCACCTTCTCCCTCAATGCAGCCAAACGCTCGGCATACTCCCGACCACTCACAGGATCATGAATCGAACAAGGCCCCATCACTACCACAAAACGCTCATCTTCACCCTCCAGAATCGCCTGCAAAGCACTTCGGGATTTCGCTACCACCTCGGCTTGTTCCTCTGTCAGAGCTTGTTCGTGCGCCAGCAAAGCCGGTGCCGGTAAGGGCACATTGTGCCGAATATTGAGATTGCTCATTTGCCTGTAATATCTAAAGGGGAAAACTGACAGAACGGTCAGGGAACACTCTTGTCCAGCAGATATTTTTCTATCATTAACAAAGTCACTTTGCCAACAGTTTCAAGACTCTCTACACTCAACTTATCCTTTGTGTCCCCCGGAGTATGCCAAAAACTGTAATCCATATCTATGATGTCAATCGTTGGAATCCCGGCATCATTCAAAGGTTTGTGATCATCGGTGATTATTTGACTCCCCATGCCAAAATATTTTCTCAACTCTATATCGTCAGCGGCAGCATACAGGCTCGCAACCAAAGGCGCAGGGGAATCCACTGGCACCCTTATGCCCAGATCCTTGTCCCCCACCATATCCAGTAACACACCCCACCTTGGTAGCTTTTTCTCTGCCCCCTGTTGCCATGATTGAGCGTAATAACGAC
>JAADHD010000392.1:0-1678 GCA_013152075.1 Verrucomicrobiota bacterium
ATTGCACTCCCTGGAACCGACTCGGAAGAAAACCGCTGTTCCACTGACGCGCAGCGATTGGTTGGCTCTGGCCACCGCCCACCGAGGTCAGCACCACAAAGCCGGGTAAGTCTTCGGACTCACTGCCGAGACCGTAATTGATCCACGATCCCATGCAGGGTCGACCGGAAATCTGGGTTCCGGAGTTCATGAAAGTGTGAGCCGGATCATGATTGATCTGTTCCGTGTGCAATGAATTGATAATCGTCAAATCGTCGGCGTGTTTGCCAATGTGGGGAAAAACATCTGCCATCATCAGGCCGGATTTTCCGTAAGCTTTGAACTCACGCTGGGGCCCGAGGCACTTTAGTTCCTTACCTTGCAATTGCGCAATCGGTTGCCCCTTGGTGATGGATTGCGGCATCGGTTTGCCGTCCATTTTGGCGAGCTGCGGTTTGTGATCGAGCGTTTCCAGATGGGAAGGCCCGCCGGCCATGCAGAGAAAAATCACCCGCTTGGCTTTTGGTGGGTGATGCGGTTTGATCGCGCCGGCCCAACGTGAATCGGTGGCGGATTCAGCCATCAGCTGGGAAGTCAGTGCCAGTGAGCCAATGCCGACCGTTGCCTGATTAAGAAAAGACCGGCGATTGATAAGGTGATCGAAGTTCATGAGCTTATTATAAGGGGTAGTATGAGTAAGCTGGCTTCTGCCTCAAAAACGCGAAGTGGCTTCATAGGCGTTAAAAATGGTTCGAGCCACCGATGTCCAGGCTGCGGCTTCGCCGACACTTGCCTTGTCAACCGGCTGGTCTGCAAGGCCGAGGAAAGCCTTCGCGGCTTTTTCGTCCGCGATGTAGCGCGTTTTTTGATCTTCAAAAAGCTTTTTCAGAATCGCCAGTTCTTCGTCTGTCGCTTGGCGTGAGGTCGCTGATTGCCAGGCCCATTTCAATTTGGCATCAACAGAATCACCGCCTTCTTTTGCGATGCGTGAGGCAAAGGCTCGCGACGCTTCGATAAACACAGGATCATTGAGCAATACCAGCGCTTGCTGGGGAATATTGGATCGCGGACGTTCCGCAGTGCACTCCTCACGGCTGGGTGCATCGAAGGCCACCATCGCCGGATGCGGGAATGAGCGGCACCAGAAAGTGTAAAGACCGCGGCGGTAAAGCTCGTCGCCTTTACCGGCTTCCCATTTGCGTTTAGGGAAATTCAGATTCTGCCAGTAGCCCGCCGGCTGGTAAGGCTTCACACTTTTGCCGCCTTGTTGCTCGACTAGCAAATTCCCCAAAGACAGAGCGCTGTCGCGAACAAATTCAGCTTCGATACGCCACCGGCCCTGCCGTCCCCACAGCTGGTTGGCGGGATCTGCTTTCGCCAGTTCCGGACTGACCGTTGAGACCTGCTGATAAGCCCTGGACATCAGAATGGTTTTCACCAGGTGTTTGATGTCCCAGCCGTTTTCGCGAAAGTCGACGGACAGCCAGTTGAGCAGTTCAGGGTGGGTGGGAGGTTTGCCCTGACCGCCGAGGTCAGTGAGGTCGCGGGAGATGCCGGTTCCGAAAAAGAGTTTCCACATGCGATTGGCAAAAGTGCGCGAGGTCAATGGGTTGCTGTCACCCATGATCCATTCGGCGAGATCCAGTCGAGTGGCGCGATAGTCAGCAGGGGCTCCCTCCTTTTTGTCCATGGGGAGAAA
>JAADHD010000392.1:1702-8362 GCA_013152075.1 Verrucomicrobiota bacterium
TGCACCACTTCGCCTTCTTTGTCGAGCCAACTGCCGCGATTAAGAATGCGCGTCATGCGGGGCTCGGGAATCGCTTCGGATACCAGCAGGGTCTGCACTTTTCCTTCGGTGTTCTTCAGTTCCTTTTTCCAGCCTTCAATTTGTTTTCGAGCGTCGGCCAGTAGGGGGGCGATGCCCTGATAATAATCCGCCAATGCTTTTTTCTGTTTGGCGTCTAGTTTGTCGGAGGGTTGTTTGAGAGAGGTAATCAATTTGGGAGGCAAATTAATTCCGCCGCTCAAGGCAGGCGATTCCGAGTCGGTCAGTGACAAACGAAAACGTCCGATGTTGTGTTTGGCGTGCGCGGACTGGTGTCGCAGCTCGACGGTGAATTCTCCGCCCTTACCCAAATCGAGCGGCTGTTTCAATACGAACATCGCGACATGATCCTTGGGTTTGTTGTGTCCATCGATGGCCCAACCGGTGGTCTTCTTGCCGTCGAGCGTATTCGCGATCGGCCAGGTGGCCTGCTCGTAGTCGGCTTTGGCTGATGCGATGGCGACAGGTTTGCCTGCCTGTTTCACAATGACGCTGGTGAGAACAAAATTCCCATTCGCCCGCGAAGAGCTTTTGTTGGTCAATGTATCATGGGTCAGGGCCTCAAGACGAATAGCGCGCACGATTCCCTTGCCCTTCAGGGTGATCGTGTAGTTGTCCTTGGCCGGGTTTTTGCCAGAAGCCAGCACCGACAGGTCGTCCTGTTTGCTCAGTGTTTGTCGTCCACTGGAAACCAGTTTAGCGGGATCAGCCACCGTCCACTCGGAACTTTGGCTGGCAATTTTTTCTCGCATCGAGGCTTCCCATTTTGTCTGCGCCAATTTTACGTTCTTAGCGAGACTAGCATTAGCGGTCACTTGCTTGGCCGCCGTTTTTTCGCTCAGGTTCTTTTTTAGTTCTGTGATCTTTTTCGTTTCGTCAGCCGTGGGCAGTTTCAAGTTCGGCGCACGTTTGCCATTGGGCTTTTCCTTGAGGTCGGCAAAAAAGGCCGCCATCGAATAAAAGTCGCGCATGGAAAAGGGGTCGTATTTGTGATCGTGACATTGGGCGCAACCCATGGTCGAACCTAGCCACACATTGGACACATTGCGCACCCGGTCCGCCGCGTAGATCACCATGTATTCTGCCGCTTGTGCGCCACCTTCTTCGGTGGTCTGCAGTAGGCGGTTGTAAGAGGAGGCAATTTTCTGATCCAGGGTGGACTTCGGCAACAGATCGCCGGCGAGTTGCTCGATGGTGAATTGCTTGTATGACAGGTTGTCATTGAAAGACCTGATCACATAATCCCGGTAAGCCGAGACCTCCATCAAGTTGTCCGAGTGATAGCCGATGGTGTCGGCGTAACGTACCAGATCGAGCCAGTAAACTGCCATGCGTTCTCCGTAGGCGGAATCGGCGAGTAGCCGGTCGATCAGATTTTCGTAAGCCTTGGGGGACTTGTCATTCACAAAGGCCAGCACTTCTTTCGGTGTCGGGGGTAGTCCGAGCAGATCCAGATAGAGGCGTCGAACCAGTGTCGCCCGATCAGCCTGCGGAGAAAGTTTGAGGCCCTTTTTTTTGAGCTGGGCTTCGATAAAAACATCGATGTTTTTAGCCGGTGGTTTTACCAGCGGTTGATAGGCCCAATGGATTTCATATTTGGCTCCTTCGTTGATCCATTCCTTGATCAGTTTTTTTTCGTCCGCAGTGAGTTCCTTGTGGGATTTGGACGGCGGCATGATGTCATCATCATCGTTGGTGATGATGCGAAGCCAGGCCTCACTATCCATCGGCTTGCCTGCAACAAAGGCCTTGTAGCCGCCAAGATCGACAAAGGCTCCTTCTTCCGTATCTAGTCTGAGATCGGCTTTCCGGTCTTCCTCATCAAATCCGTGGCAAGCAAAACACTTGTCGGAAAGAATCGGTCGGATGTCACGGTTGAAATCCGCCGCCGTAAGTGGGAGCGGCAGCAATGCTAGAAGGGTGAGGGGAAGGAAGCGTGTCATGGGGGAAGAGGGCTAGAAAGAAGTTCTCATGAATAACGCCAATTCACCATCAAATCTTACGGGTAAAAAATAAACAGGCTTGGCTGCCACTTTTTTATGTGGTTATTTTATCAAGGGCGAAGAGAGTAGTCATAAGACCACCAGCATACACTCGACGCATTCGCGCCAGAAAGACCAGAATTGGAAACAGAAATGAAAGCGATCACTTACACCGGAATTTTTTGGCTTTGCTTGATGGCAAGCTGCAATCGCAGTACAAGCGTTTTTGATCCCCCTCCAAGTGGACAGTCGGCTGCTGTAATAAGTGATTCAACGCCAGCGGGATTAAATGCCAAGCTTATAGACACGATTGGATACGCATTTTCGGATGTCGACGATTTATCGATGACCAATTTTGTGGAAGCAAGTGGCAAGGTGGGTGCGGTAAGAGTGGAAGGGAGTGATGAAACGGTTGATTTCAAAGTGGTGCTTGCCCGGTTAAGGAAGAATGAAAAACTCTCTGGGTGTAGGATTTTTTATATTGGAGCGGGGTCTTCGCAGCGCATTGAGTTTTGAATACCTTCGAACTTAGGCCTTGCGGGGTCCTGACAGGGAAGGGATGAGGGAAACGGAGAAAGACGCAATTATTTCGTAATAGATGGAAGAAATTGCAATATTCTTCTGACCACTGCTATTCAATTTTTTTTGGATTTTTAATTCCCTTTTTAATCTTTTCGCCCCATTCGTATAGGGCTTTGACTTCTCCTTTGTTCAAGGCTCGATTGTAAATAAGTACATCATCGAGAATCCCAGAATAATATCTTCTATTTTTGAAAAAAACTTCATCTATTCCAAGTTTCACGTCCTCTGTGAAAAGCACCTCCTTACTTAGGGTTTTGAAGCTCATCTTGATCACATTGTGGTGCAGAAATTTCGCCAAGCAGATTCCTCACTCAGCAGGCTTTGGATGAACTGGAGCGAATGCTGAAAGAGATTGGTGAGGATGAGGATGAGGGTGAGGGTAGGGTAGGGTAGGGTGAATTTCGCAGATCAGAGTATTAAGATCTACTGCACTATATGCATAGACAAAATAGGGTGTTAACCATTTCATTTCACTTTTTATCACATCGGCTATTTGACGTTCATTTCGGTTTGCATGCCTTGTTTAATAGCAGTGATTTTCACTTCGATGTCAGCGTAGCGATTTGACAAAACCGTCGCAGGAATCATCTTTGTCAAAGTGGCGCCTCAGCTAGCAGACTAAATGGCGCTGAACTCAATTGATCGTTCTGGCTATTGTATTTACAATTTTCAATTTCGTGGCTTTACTCTTCAAACAAATACATCGAGATGCCTCGAATAACCATTTGCTCACGGTGATCAATGATCTCAAGCTGGTTCGCGATGACAGAACCTATTGCGGAAGTCTCTGCCTTAACAGATCCAGCTTGACCGAGCTCGAACCACAGCGCCATCAATTTCTGAGCCCTTCAGAATCCAAACGCTGGGAAAAGATCCCTTCAGATGAACGTCGCTTCAGTTTCCTCTGCGGGCGCATCGCTGCGAAAAAAGCGCTTAACCGGTTACTGCCATCGATCGATCCAACTGCCATTGACATTGAAGAGGGTGTGTTCGCTCAACCCGTAGTTAGTTCTACCGCAGCTCATGGGCTGCAAGTTAGCATATCCCACACAGGAGGAATAGCCGGAGCCATTGCCTTTCCAGAAAAGCACCCTATGGGATTGGACATTGAAACCACCTGCTCGGGTGAGGACCCCACTATTCGATCACAGTTAACGGAGAAAGAAATCAAAATACACCGTGAGCTACCCTATGCGGACCCGCTCGGATACACAGTCATGTGGACGATAAAAGAAAGTCTTTCAAAGGTAATGAAATGTGGCCTGACGACTCCATTCTCAGTTTTTGAAATTGATGATATCAACAGCGATGGCCCAGTTCACCTAGCGACATTCAGCAACTTTGCACAATACAAAGCTTTAAGTGTGATTCTCAATGACGTTGCGCTTTCGATCGTATTGCCGAAACAGACAGACTTGAACCTGGAGTTCCTTACCTTGGAAAAATAATTATACGATTTTTGTAGCTAATCAGTTCTTTCAAACAAGTGGTGGTGGTTAGAATATATGTAAACCACTGATTTCACTGATGGGCACTGATAGCAATAAAATATAATGGTCCTTTGTTCTAAATAGGTATTTGTATTCACACTACACGATAGCGTTATGAATTGAGGAGCAACGCCGCCAAGGATTGCTGATTTGTACTATTTTAATAATTCCTTTTTTTATCAGTCCCGCGTCCGCGGAATCAGTGGTTCAATTTTCAAACCTTGGCTCCGCCGGGCTGCCTTCGTAGGTGGCTGTGGGTAGGTGCATTTCCTTCAATACCAAGCTCATTGGCAGTAGCGTCGTCTCAGGTTCGATGACCGCCCCGCCCATCACCGTGGCTCCGAAGTTGACCGTGGTGCCATCTCGGATCTCCGTGCGCTTCACCTTAAGCTTCATGTTCTCAAAAGTGTGCAACTGCAGCATGCCATCAAAGATGCAATCGTCGCCTATGCTCACTGCGTTCCAGTCAAAGGTCTGCAATGGGTCGCCGATGATGGTTCGTCGTCCAATTCGACATCCCATCAAACGCAGGGTGCGATTGGCGAGCACTGTCCCAGCAAGGGTTCTCATCGATCTTCCGCACCAGGCAAAAAAGCAGTCCTGCATAAAGAAGTAGCTGAAGTGTCGCAAGGACCAGAACGGAGTCGAGTGCGACCTTCCCCACTGCTTGCCGACCACCAGTCTCTTGAGCAGGACACAGAAAACAATCAGAACAAATTCTACCAGAACCAGTGCAAGACATGCGCTCACCACCGCGTGTCCGCCAAGACTCAACAGCACCGTATAGAGAATCGCGTAAACGAGCACTTCGGCGATGGGTAGAATGCCAACACTGAAGATGTCATGGAGGGAAACACGTAACAAGAAGAGCAGCAGGCTCGGTGAGCCTTGAGCTTTGCTCTCCACCTCGAAGTTCGCACTGCCGAACTTCCCCGGTGGGTTTCCTGCCACAGTGATGGATTCGCCGAGCCGTGAGCGCATCTGGCGCCGGAACTCGATGTCACTCGCGGGCGTGGCGACTCCGAGCAGGAAGTTGCTCGGGAGGTGCCCGTGTTCCGCGACGCAGTTGTTGCCTAAGAAGGAGTTCGCTGGCATATCGATGCTGCGTAGCGTCAGGTGCTCAGCCCCTTGGTCGAGTATGTTCGTATAACAGCCGTGAGACCAGAACACCTGGGAGTCAGCTCTGACGAGTTCCGGGACGAAGTTGAACATGGCGTCACACTCAGAAGCACCGGTATGGGTGAAGCGCACACCAGCGAGAGAACGCAGATATTGTCCGAAGATGCTCCAGGTCCAGAAGCGTTGAATTTGATCCATCATCTTCGCCCGGTAGAGAATGAGATGGGCCTTGAGCCCGCGTGATGGATACAGCCCCGGCGCGGCGGGCGTGCAGCGAAGGAAGAGGCAGCCCACCAACGAAACCAGAACGATGGTCACCCAGGTGGTGACAAACGCGTAGAGACCCATGTGCCAAACGATCTCCAGCAGCGGTGTGTTCTGGAAGTAGTCAGTGAAGCCGACGGTCTCACCGGCGGGGAGAATGAGAGTGGTGAACCAGGCAACCGAGGCCGTGGGAACAACTAGCAGCCAGAAGTCGAGAAAGATCTGCAGCAGGATGCCGAGCGCACCCATAAACCAGAGGGGCAAGGCGTAGCGGTAGTGGTTCGTCGTGCGCTTAAGCGCCATGCAACGACCGGCAAGCCGAGCGGGGGCACCCTCCCACATTTCCTCTGCGCCTACGTCGTCTAAAATGGGGGTTAGCGGAGTGATCCAGCTTTCGCGACCGACCGTGACATGATTGGCTATCGCGGCGCGCATACCGATCTTGCAACCCCTCTCGAGGTAAACCGGACCGACATGTAAGTCCCGCCCCACCCACATCGACTGGGACAGGTAAGCTCCAGTCTGGATGGTGACATTGTCCTCAATGGAGAGAAGATCCAGCGGCCCGGAGAACTCCACAGCGTGCGCGCAATGAACGTTCTTACCCACGGACACTCCTAGTCCGCGCAACACCCATGCCATCACTGATGCATTGCGGAACATCGCATTCAGCGGTCGAAGCACCGAGAGCTGCAGCCGCCCGATATACCAGATCCGCAAATGCATCCGGCTCCACCTGTGGTAGATACCCGGCTCAATCCCATTTTTGCGGAAGTGACCTCCTATACACAGCTTAATCAGCATGACCCAGATCAGACTTGCGAACGGCAGTGTGAGAGCAAACAAGTAGGTCAAAAAACCGGCGACGATGAATTGCCCGAGGTGAGCGGTCACGAAAAACTCGCCGATCTCAGCGAAAGCGACAAGACCGATGAAGCCCACCAGGTGTGGGGTGTAAAGCAGCAGTAACAACAAGGCTTGCAAGGTGGTGAAGTAACCAATGGAAAGCGCCTGAGTGCCGACCTCAGTGCGCTCGCCTCGGTTGCTATCAGGTGTGGTGGACTTTTGGGCGCTAGAGCTCTGTGGCAGTTCCCGTGAGCAGTGAGCGACTTTCCTCGCGGTGTTGCAGTCGGTTAGCAAAGCCG
>JAADHD010000261.1 GCA_013152075.1 Verrucomicrobiota bacterium
TTCCGCAGCAGATAACATCGAGCGCGTCACTTGAGCGGCATTCAGACTTAAAAAATCCGCCTCAGCCCGAGTAATGTCGCCTACCGCCGAGGTCACAATAAGTCCCGTTGTCACCTCGGGAGCCAGAGTCTTGAATGCTTTCAAGCCCTCGTAATCCAGCGAGGTCACCACACATTCGTTTTGATACTTTTTATTCTGAATCAAATCCGCCACGCCGCGATTCAATCCTTCGCGATCCGGGCCGAATTTCAATTCGATGTTCAGCTTCATTTTTCCCCGAACCAGATCAATCACCTCATCCAGTGTTGGCAGTGGCTCGCCTGAGAACTTGTCCGAAAACCACTTCCCCACGTCCAGTTTCAAACGCTGCTCCCGGGTCATATCTGCCACCTTCAAATTCAGGCCGGACACCCGCATCAACTCACTGTCATGGATCATCACCAACTCCCCGTCTCCACTGATCTGAATATCAATCTCGGCATAGTCAGCCTGCTCCTCCATCGCGAGACGCAAAGCGCTCAGGGTGTTTTCCGGAGCTTCAACAGAGCTGCCACGATGCGCCGTTACTTCAACGATGCGCTCGATTTTAACCTCCTCCACCATGCTCCAGGCAGCGAAGAGAGAAACCACCAAGCCCACAACAAGAACAGTCCACACAACGGATCGCGCACTGTGCATACCAAAAAAACCAAAATGACGATCAGATTCTGCAAGATCAATAGGCTCGGCATCCACTGAAGCCGATCTCAAATAATGTTGAGAGATCAGAATACCTTGAGCAGAAAACCCCAGGAAGGTGATCGCCGTCGTAATGATAAAATGGGTGATCAGCAGCAAAGCTCCGCCAATAACCACCATTTGGATTTGATTTGCATAAACTTCAAAAAACAGCTTGTCGATCCCCTTTAAAACCAGCGTCATTACCAGCACCAGTAAAAATCCCAGCGCCGACAGCGCCAGCATTTCCACCCCGAACAGCCAGACTCTTCCGGCAGTGCGTTCTCGACTCCTGCGAATGCTTTCTCGCACACCGGTGCCTTCAAACAACAAAATCGGCAGCGCCAGGAACCAGCGCAGATACATCCACAGCAAGCCCGCTGCCGTTACAATAGCTCCAAGTGATGTAATCGTTATCGCCTTCCAGAAAACCGGCGGTTTCACGCTGAGATAATAGTTGATATCGCGGTCTGACAACATCGTAAAAAAACAAATGCCACCCACAATCAAAACCGGTAAAGCAACAACCACCGCTGCCAGAAAATAAAACAATCCCAGACGCAATAAACGCGGAAATTGTTTTTTTTGCAGCCAAATGACCTCCATTAGTTTTGGCAGACGCCCACCCGATAGGGCGGAGCGTGCAACCAGTATCATGCCTGATTGCTCAAAGAAAAAAACCGCCAACGCAAACGTACCCGACAAGGCCAAGAACAGCAAACCCCGGAATGAGAGAAAAAATGTCGCTAGATCAAAATTACTGACCACTGAGCTGCCACCACTTTTTGTCAACCACTGAACCATCCATGCGGTAATCGGCGTAAAAACAAGTCCTGCCAACATCGCATACAATATGCGCACTGCGATCAACCTCGCCAAAGCATGTCGCTCTGAAAGCGTTTGCCCGACAACCCGGGCATCCTCATTCCACTGCTGCGAAATTTTGCTTCGCTTCAATCCCTCTACTTCTCCACTCATCCTTCAAGCCTGCCAATTCTCCAAAGCTTCCACCAGCTCCAACACCTTGTTTTTGCGCGCTCCTTTGATTGGAAAAGACGCAAGCTTCAAATCCTCGCCTTCATAATAATGAATCTTCACCTGCTCTTCCTCCCGTTTCACGTAAGCCAGTTGTGATTGAGAAACCACCTGCTGTACTTGTCCGCGACGGCTGATTTTCACCTCACCCTCGCCTTCCGCATCCATCTTCATTTCAACAATGATCCGATGCCTGCCAAGCAACCATATCGCCCCCCCGACAAACGCCGCCGCCGCTAATAACATCAAGCAAAAGCGCAACCCCATTGCCCCCGTCTGGGAAAACTCTCTCCACGCCATCACCGCGATCAAAACCCCGCCACCTCCGCAGTATAGAGGCGAGCGATCTTTGACATCGTCATAAGTTTTTAGCACCAAATGCTCCATTTTATTCCCCCATCCTGACTCCTAGCCTGTTTCTTTAAACAATCCGTGACTGGATCGACCCTACCACCTGATCGCCTACCTTGATCCCGGTAATAATGATAATCGAATTTCCAGCTTCCAGTTTTCCTTCGGTAATCAATTTCTGCAAAGCGCGATCGATCGTCGTATCGGGGTGCCCTTCGTCGAAATCCATCTGAAACGGTCGAACCCCCCAGTTCAGGGTCAACGAAGCCGCCACCTTCGCATCAGAACACGCTGCATATATCGGAGAATAACGGGGCCGTTGCCACGAAACATAACGCGCCATCGTTCCGGTATTGGTAAACAACAACACGGCGTCCGCCTTCAACTGGTCAGCCAATACCACCGCACTGTTTGCCAGCTTTTCACGGGGGTCGACAAACTCAGCTAGTTTGTGATAATCGGCACCGCCACTGCGCTCCGTTCTTCTGGCAATGCGATCCAGTACCTCCACACATTTCACCGGGTATTGACCCACCGCACTTTCTCCGCTCAACATGATCGCATCGGTCTCCTCAAATACCGCATTGGCCACATCCGTAATCTCCGCACGAGTAGGCATCGGGCTCTCGATCATGCTTTCCAACATATGAGTCGCCACAATCACCGGACGTCCCAGGCGCAGGCAGGTTTTCACCAAACGACGTTGAATGATCGGCAGTTCTTCATACGGACACTCGATACCTAGGTCACCGCGCGCCACCATGATGCCATCAGCGACCGCTACAATTTCATCAAAATTCTTGACCGCCTGTTGATCTTCAATTTTTGCAATGATCGCGGGTTTATGACTGTGTTCAGCCAGCAATTCTCTCAGCATTTTGATATCGCCAGCTTCACGAACAAACGAAAGCGCAATAAAATCTACCTCAAGCTCAATGCCCAGAGCTATATCGGCACGATCCTTGTCTGTGATCGGAGGCAGACTGACCTTCACCCCCGGCAGATTGATATGGCGACGACTGCCCAACTTACCCGGGGTTAAAATTTCGCATTCCACCTTGTTGTCGAACTTCGCCAACACCTTCATGTGGATCTCACCGCTATCGACCATGATCACATCATCCACACTGATATCGTTGATGAAATTCTCGTAGTTCACATCCACCGAATGCAACTCCTCACTTGTCTCACCGCGAACAGTGAACGTGAATTTTTCCCCAGGCTCCAAATTCAATTCCGCAGGCAAGTTGCCCGTCCGGATCTCCGGCCCTTGAGTATCAAGTAAAACGCCAACGATCTTCCCCCTCTTATCCGCTTGCTCACGCACCGTCGCCACCACCTCTCTTACCCAATCATGGGGCGCATGTGACATATTAAGGCGAACAATGTCCAAGCCCATGTCTATCATTTTGCCTATCTTTTTAGCCTTGCTGGAAGCCGGCCCCAGGGTGGTGATGATTTTTGTCTTTCTCATGGATGAAATAATTAGGAATTAAGAATTAATAATTTGGAATTAGGAGCCGAGACCGCGAAGCGGGCGAGACAGTCTGAGCGAAGCGATGACAATTAAGTCCCGGAGCCTGAACGGAGCGTCTGTGGGCGAGACAGCCGAAACTATACTGAAAGGAAGCACTTAGGAATTAGAAAAAAATTTCTTCATCGTTTTAATGATAGAACCAGATAGTTTCAGAAGTTCCTCGCAATCATCAATAAGGGATTTTGCTTCATTCTCCTCAATGATATTTGAATCCCTAAGTAATCGAATCCAATAATGGGTTTCACGCGCCTCTTTATAAGCGATGCTCATCTTGAAAATAAAGTCTCTTTCTGATTGGCCTCCGATAGCTTCTTCAATATTTGCGCCGATCGAAGTCCCACTGCGAACAATCTGCTTAGACAAAACAAACTCCTTCTTATCTTCACATAAATAACGGTACAACTTAACAATTCTCAACGCAAAAGCATACGACTTATCCTGAACAAGATTATTTGTTTTCATTCCCAAAATTCCTAATTCCTAATTCCTAATTCTTAATTCTTAATTCTTAATTCCTAATTCTTAATTCTTAATTCTTAATTCCTAATTCTTAATTCCTAATTCTTAATTCCTAATTCCTAATTCCTAATTCTTAACCCCCACTTCAACATCATGACCGTCAGCCAGGCGAATCAAAGCCCCGCGAATCATATTCCCTCTCTCTTCCCGACTGATATCCGGATACTTCTTCACCGTTTGCCTGATGTATAAATGAAATTTCTTCTGTTGCTCGGGCGACAAGGCTTTGTAACGCTTTACTTCCTCGGGCGCCGGCCCTTTGCGTTTTTTCCCATCCGGCTTTCCTTTCTTTTTAGCTCCACCGTGCCCGGATGCGCTCTTCCCGGCCGGCGCCACCCGCTCGCTGTCATACTTCAACTCCATTGTTTCCCCGCCAAGCACCACCTTCACACTGACATTACCCAACTCATCAGCCGAACTTACCTCAATCAGCCTCATCCCGTTTTTATCTTCATCGATCGACGAAATAACCACCGTTTCCCTGGTATCCCTATTATACAAAGTAGCTAGAGACTCCTCCCCCAAGCTCACCACCGCGCGCAGAAAATAAGTGTCCGCCAAATTCAAAGTCCTTAAAAAAGGCGAGCGGCTTTTTAATTGCTCGAAGTCCCTCTCGGCCACCGGACGCGGTACGCCCTCCACTCCAACTTGCGCCATCCCATTCCCCGCCGAAAACAGCACCGCCCCACAAAGCCAAACATAAATATTACCCCCCATATTCCTAATCCTTAATTGTCATCGCTTCGCTCAAACTGCCTCACCCACTTCGCGGCCTCGGCTCCTAATTCTTAATTCTTAATTCCTACCCCTTCCTCCGAAACCATCTCGCCACCGTCACTTCGCAAATCGCCTGCGGCTCCTTTAGCTTTGATTTGCTATCAATAGAAAGCTTGAGCGTCTGGAGCGTCTGAAAACGATCAACTCCCTGCAGTTTGGACAGCCATTCATTCACCTTCATCGCATCCCCCTGAATCCTTAGATTCACCGCCACCTCATCATAGTAGGTCGAGGATTTTGGCTCCAGCAGGGTTTGCCGATCAATCTTGATCCGACTCTCATAAAGCGAATCCTGCAAAAATTGAACCAGCTCTCCCTGGGCCTTGCCCGCCGAATCAAAACCCGGCGGCATTTTTTCCACCAACCACTGGTTCTTGCGTTCCCAGTAATCCTTGTCCCCCAACCAGCCCTGCTGTTCCAATATTTCAAGTTTGAGCTCACTCACTCGCCCCTTCCCTCCTTTCAAACCCTTGTAAATCGCACGGACAGCAAACAGATTCCCCATCGCAAAGATGGTGAACAAGCACAGCAACAGCAGCTTGATTTCCCTGTTATTCAGATTTCGCATAATTCAACTCCCCGTGAATCTCAAATGTAGCAGTGTTGTTTTTATTCACTTTCGGTTGCGGCATATTCCACTGGTACTGCTTCAAAAAATCACTGCTTTCCAGATCCTCTTCAAACTGAAACGCAATCTGGGCATCTCTGGCCTGCCCATGAATTCTAACCGTCGTTCCTTTGGTTTCAAATTCACGAATCAATACTCCGGTCGGCGGCATCAATCGGGTAACCTCATTCAACTGCACCAGCGGATATCTCTTTAAATCAAACGCCGGAGTCAATTCCTGCCAGCGACGAGCCGCTTCTTCTATTTTTCTCACTTCAGGCCGATTGACTTCCACCTGCTGTTCCAAACTCTCAATATTCTGCTTCGTCCTTTGAGCATATATCCAAAAACCTGCCCCAATAGCCACATAGAGAACAAACACCGCCATCAGCACCGCATTGCGCTTGTTAGCCCGCTGCTTACGCTTCCTCCCATCTTTCACTGGAAGCGGCAACAATTCCTCCATGTGATCGGCCGCATCTGCCTCCAGACGTGGACCCGGGACTTGATGATATTCAGCCGCCATTACCAGACTTTTCTCAAACTCAGCCCGATCGTCCTGGGAAAAGTCGCCGAGCAAAACCAAGCGGGGATTCTCTCCCACACTGCCGTCCGCCTGAAAAGACAGCGAAAGCAAATTCACTTCCTGCGCCAGGGCAGCATCCACTTGTTCGGACGCACTCAATTGAATCGTGCCGGTGATGCGTCCATGAACACTTACCACCATGGTCAGGCGCCCATGTTCTCTCCAAATAATGATGTCGCTCTCCACCGGAGAGTTCAACAATCTGGCCGAAGGAAAATAAGCCGCCGCCGCTGCCAGGCACCAGTGCTCAGGTAAATCAGTTGAAAGCACATCGACGGACAACAAAGTCCGCCCTTCGTTTTTCTCCACCACATGAAAATCAAACGGCACTCTCCGCCCCGCAGCTTCTGCCAGCCCCCGCTTTTCAATTTGCGCAAAGACCATGTCTTCGAAAAGCGATTCATCCTGCGTCGGCAACATCTGCGAAAAAGTCGAACAATAGGCCGCCGGCACCGCCACTATCACATCATGATGACGTTTCACCAGATCCCCCAAATCTTTCTCACCCTCGATCACACGCCCGCCCC
>JAADHD010000207.1 GCA_013152075.1 Verrucomicrobiota bacterium
GCCACGGTTGGGATGTATTCTTGGCAATCTCACCAACACCAAAAGCCGAAAAACGTGGCAGAGCAACCCGCTACCCGCTTCTAGTCAAAACCTAAATGAAAACTTTAACCCTCAACTTGAACACGAACGCTCGCTGTCAGTAGCGGGTTGCCTGTGCTCTACGTTAGCCCTGAAAAAATCACATCACTATGTCTCCACTTTTAGATATCGCCGGGAAATATTTCTGGGCTCTGGGAATAATCATTGGTGCTATAAACGCCTCGATGATATACGTGAAATTACGTTCCAGAGACGATTCCAAAAGCGGACTTACAATAGAATCTAAAAACATTCTATTGTGGTATTCGATTCTCATGATTGCTCCATGGCTGCTAATGGGAGCTGGAATTAAATTTGGTGACGCAAAGAGTGTTTGGGACTATTTTCGTCCACGGGATGGTGACTTTTGGGTGTGGGCTTGGTTCGGAGTGGCGTTCTTTTTACAATTTGGAGGATTGTATTGGCTATGGCTTGGAAACGGCGGGGAGACTCTTGTGAAGTATAGAGAGATTTTTAATGTGGATTTTTCTAATCCTAGAATCTTGAAATACCTATTCTCTTTCCCTATTTTCATAGGTATTACCGTCGGACTCTTTATGTGCTTAGTCGGTATCCCAATACCATCAAAAGGCTAACAAAACGGCGTAGCCAAGCCTTTGCCCATCTGCAGTAATGACCCACTTTAACTTTAATCATCAACCGAAAAAGCGACGCTCGCCCTCAGCGGCTGGCTAGCCTGCACGCTAAGAAAAACACACGCAATGGACCTGCCGTATTTCCAACTCACAACCGCGATCAACGAATACGTTGCCCCTGCCCTGCGAGAAGGTGATCTAGATAGCTGCATTCATTGGGCGGACGTAATGCTTTCGAAGGTGCCAGAGAGTCCGTTTCACCTTATTCGTGAGCTCGACTTCACCACTTGCCCAAAGGATACCGCGGAAAAGTTTGATCGCTGGGCGCTTGAGCAAGAAAAAAACAAGCTGTTCGGAAGTGTTTACACAGAAACGAACGGTTTTGCATTCAATGCTGATCAGTGGCATTTCCATTGGTTCGCATACGGGAGCAGGCCAAGGGATCAGAACTATGATTATCTCGGTGAAGGGTGGATTTCTGAAGATCATGATTTGATCGTCCTGACAGGAATGGAAGATCTCCAGAAGTCCTTCCAATCCGATTGGGTTGATGAAGAAGATTTTGCCCGAGACATCTGCGAATGCGCCGTTGTCTTCAAGCTCATGCGCTTTGTTCAATCCGTAGCAACGAGGATGAAACATCTCCGATATCCACTGGTGGTTTCTAGCCACGGTTGGGATGTATTCTTGGCAATCTCACCAACACCAAAAGCCGAACAAAACGTGTCAGAGCAACCCGCTACCCGCTTCTAGTCAAAACCTAAATGAAAACCTTAACCCTCAACTTGAACACGAAAGCTCGCTGCCAGTAGCGGGTTGCCTGTGCTCGACGGGTAAAAAGAATCGGCGTTGCGAACTTGCCTCGTAAGTGTTAGGATACGTCTATGCAAGTTCAGGCTACGATTGAAGACCCCACCCACCTAAAGCTGGTGCAACCGCTAGATGCAGAAGTAGGGAGCGTAGTTATTCTTGAGATCATCGAAGACACTGAGCGAGATGAATTCCTAACAGGATCAGCAGCGCTTCTGGAGCGGGTGTATGGTGATGATGAGCCCGATTACTCTAATTCAGGAACACCTATTCAAGCGAGCTAATGATCTCGGAAGGTGATGTGGTCGTGGCGGAGCTTCCGCAGGCTGACGGAATGGTTAAGCCTCGGCCAGTTCTCATATTACGTGAATTGCCAGGATTCGGAGACCTTTTGGTATGCGGCATCAGCACTCAGATTCGACATGCTGAGTCCGATTTTGATGTCATTTTTGAGGAGGGTGATGAACGTTTTTCCGACTCAGGGCTAAGGGCAACATCGGTTGTTCGATTGAATTTTCTTGCTTCGATTCCAGTTAACCGGATGACAAGGCGACTCAAAAAAATTTCGCTGGATGCTTTTGAAGCCCTTCAATCAAACTTATCGGCCACATCTTGTGGCTAAACACAAACCCGAACAAGCCGATGATGGTGAGCGCGAGTAAAGCTGTTGGTTCGCTTCGCTCTGTGGCATTGATTCCGCGCCACCCTGTCAGTTAACATTGATGTTAAAAACCAACATGAATTTAAACACTAACTCCTTCGTTCACGCGCGCTCCCTGCTCAGTGCTGGGTGAGTTCGTCCGTTCTCCTGTAAAAGGATTGACTCGCACCAATTTGGTGCCATAATGGCACCATGAACGTTACACTAAAAGATGTCCCCTCTGATTTACACCAAAGACTTCAAGTTGCGGCGAGTGAAAGTGGTCGCAGTCTTAATAAGTTGATTTTGCACGCACTTCGAAGGGAGTTTTGTCCACGTAAGGCTTCTAAAACTCAGCTATTTGAGCGGATTCGCCGCCGCCGATCCAGCATGGAAATATGGATTGATGATGAAAGCTTGAGTGCTGCAATCGAGGGAGACAGAGAATGATTGTTGTCGATACCAATGTTATTGCATACTTATTGATTCGAGGAGAGCGTTCAGAGGCAATGGATAGATTGCTTGCTGATGACAGTGAATGGGTTGCCCCAAGGTTATGGATTGACGAGTTTATTAATATTCTTTGCACTTATGAGCGTAACGGATTGATCGATTCAGGAGAGAGCTTGTCTTTGTTAAAGGATGCTCTTGCACTGATGGACGGTCAGTCATACGAGGTTCCTCTTGAGCGGATTCTTGGGGTAGCGCGTCGGACAGGGTGCAGTGGATATGACAGTCAGTATGTTGCCCTTGCGGAGGATTTAGGAACGAAGTTATATACGTGTGATAAAAAGGTTTTGAGGACGTGTCCCGAGATCGCTACATTACCAAAATAGGGGAGAACAAAACGCTGCACACCAAGCATTGAGCCGCTCCGTTGTTAAGAATCAATATGACTTTTAAACACTAAATCATTCGTTCACTAGCGCTCCCTGCTCAGTGCTGGGTGAGCTCGACGTTGCCGAAATAAAATGACTATCAGACGTATAGCGATATTCATTGTGGGAACCATTTTAGCTTTATTTCTCTCTTCTATCATTTGGGGCGTCAGTGATAAGACTGAATATTCTTGTCTAGAATGCAGGGCCCACAAACTTGAAAAACATTATGTAGGAATTCCGGTTAGTCGTATATCGAATTTTAAATACACCGAAGAATATCTGAAACATCACCCGAGCCATGAACACCAGTGGCGCTGGTGCGGAACGATATTAAGCTATTCTCTCTCAAGTTTCACTCGGGGATGCGGAAGACCTCACCCAATTTGGTCGCTCCCCGTTGAAGTTCACGCTCAGTATGCCGCAGTGGTAAGTGAAGCTGAATTGAGCGAATCGCTGAGTATTATTGATACAGACGATCGCGTCAAATCTCATGAAGAAATCAACAGGATCTATGAAGTTATTGACGACAACATGGCACATAGACAAGTAGAGCAATAAAGGAATCAAAAAAATGGTGGTGGTTTTGGTGAGTTCGCTCATAACAAGACCTCGACCCTAAAGCCTGACACGCCCCGAATTAAAATTCACATGACCATTCCACCATCAACGCAAAAGCCAAAGCGCACTCACGATCTGGCTTAGGTTGTATCAACCGTTCGCTAGAAAATGAACCCTAAAGATTGTGCGAATAAAACGTTTAATCGGATCACTATTTTAGGATACTTTATTTCGTTTTTGCTGTTCATGGCGAACAAAACGGCTCCGCCAATCCTAAGCCCGTTTTGAGTTCCAAACTCCTTCCAATTTCGATACTTTACTCACCAAAGTTGCGGCTTATCCGCAGTTTCAATTCCTTCGGAGTTACGTTACAAAGCCAAAGTGATTCCTTGCGCGATTTTGAGTCGCAGTCTAATCTCAACCAATGGCAGGTAAGTCGAAAGAGAAAGGCATGACACCGATGATGCAGCAGTATCACTCGATGCGCAATGGTTTGCCCAAAGATGTGTTGCTACTCTATCGTTTGGGGGATTTTTACGAAATGTTCTTCGACGACGCGGTGCAGGCCGCGCCGCTACTGGGAGTAGCTTTGACCCGGAGAAATAGCGTGCCGATGTGCGGGGTGCCGCATCATGCCGCGGAGGGCTATATTGCCAAGCTGGTGAAAGCGGGGCGTCGTGTGGCGATCGCCGAGCAAACCAGTGAACCGCAGCCGGGGAAAATTGTGCAACGGGAGATTGCACAAATTATCAGTGCAGGCACGATCGCCGACTTCAATTTATTGGAATCCACACGTCCGAATTATCTGGCTGCCGTTTGTCGTTCAGCCGGCCGGTGGGGTCTGGCTTTTGTGGATCTCAGCACTGGAGATTTTCGATTGATGGAATTTTCCCAACGGGATGGACTGGTGGATGAGCTCGCCCGAATTCGCCCCGCAGAGTTGTTGTTCAGTGATGAGCAGGCCGAGGATTTTGATACTATGAATCAGGCGATTGATTATGACGCCTATGCTTTTCTACCCGATCAGGCAGAATTTTTGCTAAAAGAACATTTCAAGGTTCAATCACTCGATGGTTTTGGCTGTGCCGATTTGGCGGCGGCGATTGGGGCTGCGGGGGCGATTTTGCATTACCTGCAGACGCAGATGCGGCGCAAGGTGGATCACATCCGGCGCCTGCAGGTTTGCGATAGTGAAAATTTCGTCCTCATCGATGCGTCGAGCCAGCGTAATTTGGATCTTATCAGTAGTGCTTCAGGCGGTCAGAAACACTCCTTGCTGGGTGCCTTGGATCGCACATCGACTCCGATGGGTGCACGCAAGTTGCGGGATTGGGTTTTGCATCCCTTGCGTGATTATGAGCAACTGCTGGCGAGACAGGACCTGATCGCTTGTTTTCTGGGACAAGCGTTTTTGCTCAGTCAGATTCAGGATGCCTTGAAGGATGTGAGGGATATCGAGCGCACGATCAGTCGTTTGAGTCAGGGCTCGGGCAATGCGCGGGATTTGAGGGCGCTGTCTGTGTCGCTGGCGAAGTTGCCTGATGTAAAAAGTCATCTGACAGCTCTTGAAAACGAAGAGGACCCCGGGCTTGGTGGTCGGCTACGAGCGCGACTCCGTGATTTCGGTGAGCTGGTGGACTTGCTGGACAAGGCGATCGTCGATGAACCGCCACCAGCAATCAAGGATGGGGGGATCTTCCGGGATGGATACAGTACGGCAATCGATGAAATTCGAGCAGCGGCCACCGAGGGCAAACAGTGGGTGGCCAAACTTCAACGGGATGAAGCCGAGCGAACGGGGATCAAATCGCTGAAGGTGAAATTTAATGCGGTGTTCGGGTATTTCATCGAAATCACCAGATCGAATCTTGATGCAGTGCCGGAGAATTACATTCGCAAGCAAACGATGGCGAATGCCGAACGGTTTATAACTCCGGAGCTGAAAGAGGTGGAGAACAAAATTCTCGGTGCCGATGAACGCCTGAGAGCCCTGGAGTATGAAGAGTTTCTCAACTTACGGGAAACGGTGCTCGAACATTTGGAGGAAATTCAAGACACGGCGTCTGCCTTGGCGGAAATCGATACTCTGGCCGGCCTGGCAGAAACAGCGCAGCTTTACAATTATTGCCGCCCGCTGTTAAACAAATCACGCAATTTGTATATCAAGGAAGGTCGGCATCCGGTGCTGGATCAAAATATTGCCGAAGAAAAATTTGTTTCCAATGACACCAGCATGGAGCCTGAGCAGAATCGCTTGATTCTGTTGACCGGGCCGAATATGGCGGGCAAGTCGACCTATATCCGGCAGGTGGCATTGATCACCCTGATGGCTCAGATTGGCAGTTATGTGCCAGCGGAAAGCGCGGAGATAGGATTGGTGGATCGCATTTATACTCGGGTGGGTGCCAGTGACGATCTGGCTAAAGGGCAGTCGACTTTTATGGTCGAAATGACCGAGACAGCGGTGATCGTGAATACGGCGACGGAAAAAAGTCTTGTCATTCTGGATGAGATCGGCCGTGGAACGGCCACCTTTGATGGTTTGTCGATTGCCTGGAGTGTGGCGGAACATTTACACGATCAGATTGGTGCGCGCACATTATTCGCTACCCACTATCATGAGATGACAGAGCTTTCCCAAAGCAGGACGGGAGTTCAAAATTACAATGTGGCGGTTCGTGAGTGGAATGATCAGATTATATTTCTGCGTAAAATAGTGCCGGGCAGTGCGGACAAAAGTTACGGCATCCAGGTGGCCCGACTGGCAGGGTTGCCTCCGGATATCATCGATCGAGCACGTGAAATCCTTGAGCAACTGGAAGCCGAAAATCATGTGCCCGCGCACGTGCAGGCCGGTGCTGCCGGTGAGCCGAAGAAGAATAAAACCAAGCGTAAAAAACCTACGGCAAAAAGCGCCAGAGTGAAAGAGGACGGCTTGGGAGATTCGGAGGAAGAGCCGCAGATGTCTTTGTTTTCGTGAACGATACTGCCGAGATGGACGAGTTGCCATTGGATAAAAAATTGCGCGACCTGGACTTGTCGGGCCAGGAGCGCAAAGCGTTGAACGCTCTCGAAAATTTGAACA
>JAADHD010000076.1 GCA_013152075.1 Verrucomicrobiota bacterium
TTGATGATGGCGTAAATGACTGCATCGGGTGAGGCTTCGACTTCCAGACACATGCCCTGCATGCTGGGACTGAAATTATTGGCGTTGCCTTCGCTGATAGCAGTAAATTTAACGGAAGTGTCGGACTTGTTATTCACATGCGCTGTGTGACAGGATTTATTTTCACCGTCTGCTTCCAGTGGAGAGACGACTTGTTGTCCTCTGAAACGTGGTTCGATTTGAAGGATTTTTCCTTCTCGGATTCCAAATTCGACTTCCCAGTCCTGGCTTTTTTTCCGCGGTCCCCAGCCGAGTTCGAGATGTAACTTGGTGCGGATGGAATCGCCGGGTTCCGGTGTTTCAAAATCACACTGGGAAAAGCGTTTCAACAAACGGTTGTTCTTGATGATATCCACGTAGTCGATGGCGGCACCTGCCGCGACGTCGACAGTGACATGGTTGTCAACGGCGGGCTCGATCACGGATCCCATGGGCTCACCGTTGATCGAAAATTTCAGATCAATGCGGTCACCAGTCATGGCCCAGGTGCGGCGTTGATACATGGCTTCCCAGATGGCCTCACGGCTAAGGTCTTTCGCCCATACACCCGTCATGCCGTGTCCGTAACTGCCGGGATGGCCGCTATGATGATCGGTTCCTCCGGTGAAGCCAAAGATGTTTCCCTGGGCAAGTCCGTATTGAATAGTGCTTTCCCAATCAGAGGGGCCCATCACATGTAGAAAGGGCAGGGGGTTTTCATTGCTTTCCGAGCACCCGTGCATCGAGAGCATCTCGGCGATAGGGGCGAATTCCGGGTCGAAGGTTTCCCAGTCGATTCCGCGGGTTCCAGTTTTATAACCGACGTGATGTGGTTGAGCCAGGCTGTCGTGACCTTGCTTGCGGAGTTCCCGCAGTTTGTCATTCAGATCGTCGAGATCATTCGGATAAAGAATATCACCGTCCAGGTCCTTGTAGAGAACATTGCGATCGCCCGTGGCGCAGAAGTGAACTTCGAAAGCAGGGTAAACGATAAAGCTTCCTTTTTCATCCGCCTCACGAAGCGTTTTCATCATCTCCTGCCAGCCTTCCTTCAACTTGGCAAAACCCTCCTCATGAAAGTCGATGATGTGCTGAACGCGTTCATTCGGTTCCGGCATGTCCGGCCAATGGGCGTGGCCAGTGATCGATACAAAATCGAGCCGCTCCCGCGCGTTCGCCAGCGCATCCTCCAGCGAGCCGAGCCCGTATGAAATGGCACAGTGATTATGAATATCACCGTAGTAAGGAGAGAGCTCAGAATAAGAGTTGTTTTCCATGCGCTAACAAATGTTAAATCCCCAATGATAAATGATGAATGCTAAATTAAATGATTCCATGCTGTCCGGGCATGGCGACTTTCCATTTAGGTAGTTCCATGTCCCAGCTGAGTTTTTCAGGGACCAGGCGTTGAGGATTTGCGAGCATGTCTTTCCAGTGAACCTCCTTGCCGCTGTAAGCAGAGTCCCTTGCCATGATGGCCATTAGAGTAGATTTGGCGAGGTAATCGCCGTTGTTTATGTAAGCACCCGAGCGTAGGGCGGCATACATGGCGTCGTGTTCGAGTTGATGCCCTTGTTGTCCTTTAGACTTGCGACGTCTGCGGGACTTTCTTTCACCGCTCTCTTTTTCCACCGAAGACCAGGCTTTGTCACCGGTGATATTAAAATCGATTTTGCCTTTACCAACGCAGCGTCCTTTGCTGCCGTTGACTACCATTTCAAAAGTGGGATCGCAACCAAGTTGTTGCCGGGTCGAAGCACAAAGTTCCAGGCCGCTGGGGAATTTATAAAAAGCCGCGAAGTGATCGAAGACGTGACCGTGTTTCTCCTCGATACGTGTCTGGCGTCCGCCGGTTGCCAGGCAGCTCTCCGGATATTCTCCAGCGATCCAGGCCATGCGGTCGATTTCGTGAATGAACAATTCCACCATTCCGTCTCCGGACATCCAGGTGAAGTACTGCCAGTTGGCGATTTGGTATTCAAGATCGGTCATACCCTCCAAACGTGCCCGGACTTTTACCGGTCCAAGATAACGCATCATGCGCATGGAGGTGATATCGCCGATGTCCCCACGGTGCAGTCGCTTGACCATTTCCATCGGCGGGTTCTCATAACGGCCTTGCAAACCAGCGACCAGAAACAAACCTTTTGCTTCTGCTTTTTTGGCGGACTCGAGAACGCTCAACGCACCGGCTGCATCCGTGGCTCCGGGTTTTTCTGCAAAGACATGTTTGCCCGCATCGATCGCTGCGGCGATGAACTGAGGACGGAAGGCCGGGGGAGTGGCGAGGATGACAACATCGACGTCACTGGCCAGCATTTTTTCATAGGCATCGAGACCTAGGTATTGACGCTCTTTGTTGACTTTGACCCGCTCACCGACCGGGGTTTTTTGCAACACCTGCAGGCTTCTTTCCAATTGAGAGTCAAAGACATCGGCCATCGCTACCAGTTCCACCTTGTCGTCAGCGGCCAGAGCCTGGCTTGCGGCACCCGTTCCGCGTCCGCCGCAGCCAATCAGCCCAAGTTTCAGCGTTTTGTTGTCAGCGGCATGTCCGGTGACGGAGGAAGCGGAAAACCCTGCGATGGCTGCAGCGCCGGCTAGTGAAGATGATTTTTTGATGAAATCGCGGCGCGTAGTTTTGATGGATCGGGGCATGGATAAGAGGGTGAATAGTTGTTATACACGAAATGAATAGACACCTATACAACATAGATAACTGTAGTCAAGAGTGCTTATTCGTTGAGCCCAGCTTTTTATATCTTCAGAAAAAACTTGATCTGGTTCTTATACATAATGTATAATTAGTCATCACTTAATACGAATATTCATGTCAATGACACAAGTAGCTGAGCTCGCCGGAGTTTCCCAGGCGACCGTATCAAGGGTAGTTGCGGGATCCTCCAAGGTTTCCGAGGCTACCCGAATCAAAGTTGAAGCAGCCATGAAGGAGCTTGCTTTTGTGCCCACGCCGCCGAAAAAACGTAAACGTCGGAGCGGCAAACAGCTGGCCTCATCGAAGGTGAAGTTGATAGCGGTGTTGGTCACTGAGCATTCGCTCGCGCGACATGCAGGTTTTGTGTTGAACATGTTTCGCGGGGCACGTGAGGCCGCGCAGCGTGAGGGGATTTCAGTGTGGTTGGGAAATATTCGCGATGAAAAAGATGTTTCTGCCATGGTCAAAGCGGTGGGTGCTGATGGGGTTTTGCTGGCGGGAGTAGAATCCTTGCCGGGCATTTCACGTAAGTCGATCGGCAAGCCGGTGGTGTGGTTGACTTCACATGCGGATGCCGGGGCGGATGCGATATTGCCAGGCAACGAAGCGGCGGGAAAAATGGCGGCGAACTACCTGTTGGAACGTGGTCACCAGACGCTGGGATTTTTGAACGTGGATGACAGGAACCCGTCTTATCAGGCGAGGGGTGAGGCTTTTGTGAAAGCGGCTAAAGGCAAGGGGGTGAAGGTGCGGCAACTGGTGTTGGCCGGAGATGGTTCTTCCGATGATGACGGGGCTTTTGCGCATCTGGATTGCAAGGTTGAAAAGGCGGTTAAAAAATTGCTGGCTTGCGATCCGCGGCCGACGGGGTTGTTTGTGCCCTCTGACTTGATGACAGCTTTGGTGTATCGAGAACTTGTTCGCTGTGGAGTGAAGCCGGGTAAGGATATAGATGTGGTGTCCTGCGATAATGAGGAGGCCTACCTTGCTGGTCTGTATCCACGACCTGCGACGATTGATATTGCGGGTGAGGAGCGGGGGCGGCGGGCGGTATATGAGTTGTTGGTGCAGTCACGGTTTCCGGACGAACGACGGCCGGTGCAGTTGACTGTCGAGCCTCAGTTGATTGTGCGGGATGAATGTGAAACAGTTTTGTAAACTGTTTATTATTAGAGGATGACAGGTTGAAAACCTGTTCCACATTAAGATCAAAGCTGATCTTCACATGCCATGCGTATTTTATTTTTCCTTACCTTCATCCTCGTCGCCTGCACTTCGAATCTTCAGGCGGCTGATGCTGAGATCGTTACTATTCCTGGCACGGCACCGTTGATCTGGCTTGAGACGGGGGGCGAGCTTTCGGATCGTTTGATGGATGGGGCCCACGTTTTTGTGGATCGTCAGATGGCAGAGGCAAAGGGGAAACGCGCTAAATTCTGGAATTACGATTTTTCATCACCGCAAGCTTATCAAAAATCTATAGCTGCGAATCGCGAGCGTTTCAAAAAAATGATCGGTCTGGTGGATCAAAGAGTGACACCGGTGACGATGGAGCGCTTTGGTGATGATGAGAACCCTGCGCTGCTTGCTGAGACGGATACATTTTCGATCCATCAGGTGCGGTGGCCAGTTCTGGATGGAGTTTTCAGCGAGGGGCTTTTGGTGGCGCCAACAAAAGGATCAAAGAATTTTATAATTGTCATTCCTGATGCGGACCAGACACCGGAACAGCTGATTGGTCTGGCAGAGGGAGATTCAAGCCAGGCAGCTGCTATTCTGGATGCAGTTGGCAAGGGGAGTTCGGTTCTCATTCCGACATTGATCAACCGCAGTATTTACCTTGGGCCGGATGGCAAGGATTCGCGTTTGAAGCGTTCGGATCAAAGTCACCGAGAGTGGATTTACCGGCAGGCCTTTCACATGGGGCGTCATATTATCGGTTACGAGGTGCAGAAAATACTCGCTGCGATTGACTGGGCTGAAAGTGTTTATCCAGGCGCTGAGGTCGCCGTCGAGGGTTTTGGTGAAGGCAGTTTGATCGCATTTTATGCCGCAGCTTGTGATCAACGTATTGATGAAGCCAGGATCCACGGATACTTCGGTTCTCGTGAGAAAATTTCAAGTGAACCCATTTATCGTAATGTTTATGGATTGCTGCGTGAGTTTGGGGATGCGGAAATCGCCAGTCTCATTGCGCCAAGAAAATTGAATATCATTTCTGGTAACAATCCTGATGTTAAAGATCAGAAAGGAGACATGCCTGCTTTTGATCTGCCTGCAGTGCATGCGGAAATAAAAAGCTTGCCTGCTGAGATAAGAAAAAGTGTCAACTTGGTTTCTGAGCCGTCTGCTTTACGGAATGAAATCAAGCTCAAGGACGGTCGCAAAACATTTTCCGCGGTGGCTCGTCACGATCGTCTTTTTCACCAACTTGAAACGCACGTGCAGTCTCTCGTCCGTCATTCCAATCCGGTGCGCGAGGGGTTCTATTTATATAAAGCGGAGCCCAAGCTGCATTTTGGCAAGTGGTCCACCGACAAGGAACACCCGACTCTCGATCCTGCCAATTTTATCAAAACCAGTAATGAAATGCGTCGGCGTTTCGAACAAGAGGCGATGGGTAAGTTTGATGAGAAAATCCTCCCGCTCAATGCACGTACACGTAAGATTCTTGAGACCGATAAGTGGACAGCTTACGATGTCGTGCTCGACGTTTATCCCGAACTGCAAGCTTGGGGGACGCTGGTAATGCCTAAAGGGATCAAGAAAGACGAACGTCGTCCGGTGGTGGTTTGTCAGCACGGTCGCAATGGTCTGCCGCGTGATTCCATTGACGGCAACAAAACGGCTTACAATGATTTCTCGGCAAAACTCGCCGAGCGGGGATTCATCACTTTTGCTGCGCACAATCTCTATCGCGGGGAAGACCGTTATCGCTGGCTCGACCGCAAGGCCAATTCCGTGGGTGCCAGTTTGTTTTCGTTTATCATTCCGAGTCACCGCCAGATTCTGAAATGGCTGGCTACCCAGCCGCAGGTTGATGCCGAACGCATTGCTTTTTACGGGCTCAGTTATGGGGGCGAATCTGCGGTGCGTATTCCATCCGTGATCGAGGAATATTGTCTGTCGATCTGCTCCGGAGATTTTAATCAATGGACACGCAAAGTGGCGGCGACGGATTTCCCCAATAGTTTCATGACATCCATTGAGTGGGAAATGCCTTACTGGAATCTTGGCCATACTTTTGATTACGCGGAAATGACTTACCTGATTTTTCCACGTCCTTTCATGGTTGAGCGAGGTCATCACGATCGGGTGTCGGTTGATCGCTGGGTCGCGCATGAATATGGCAAAGTGCGCTGGTTGTATGCGCAGTTTGGCAAAGCGGATCTGACGGAGATCGAATATTTTCAAGGCGGGCATTCGATCAACGGCAAGGGGACCTTTGATTTTCTCCACAAACATCTCAAGTGGCCGAAACCGCAGGGCAATTGACAATGGGAAATTGAAGATGGACAGTGGGTCATGCGCTTTTTGCTTTGTATTTTTTTTTTATACCCATGGGCGGCCTGGTTGCCGAGGAGAAAGTCTCTAGAGAGCCTTTGGTATTGAGTTCAGGCGGCACGGCTGACAAACCTGTTGTTTATGATGGCAAAGGGATGACGATCGATCTTGGTATCGATGTCTCAGATCATGGTTGGATTCAATCGGGCGATATCTGGACCTCTGATGGGTCTTTAAAAAATCGCAAACCCATTGCCGGAGGACAACTGGCGGGGCTCTTTCTCGGGGATTTGCCCTTAAGGGTTCCGCGTGATCTCGAAGCAGAAAAACAAAAACCTTCGAAGAAACTGTATCTGTATGTGGCTGCGGATAAATTAAAGCCGGGGCAGATGGGTTATATGGAAGATTTACTTTCGTTGGCCGGAGGGACTTGACCGAGCTAAAACCCGTATCATTTTGCCGCCAGAGCCTGGAACGAGTGCGGTGTCGATCAATTGCTCTCACATCATCATTCGCAATCTCACGGTCAAATATTCGTCTAATGATGGTTTTAATATTCACGGGAAGTGGGTAGGAATTCGTCTGGAGAATGTGCGCGCTTTTTCAAATGCGGATGAAGGGATAAGCGCCCACGGCGAGGTAGAAATGAGCGTTGATGGAGCCGAAGTGGCATGGAACGGATCGACAGCGGGGGGAGTGGCTGATGTGGGAAAAAGTGTTACTTCATACAGCAATTGCCAGGTTCACGACAACTTGGGTTCGGCGTTTTATTTTAGCGGAAAATCCCACAGCGTGAGCGACAGTTTGATCTATAATCAGGGAAAAGACTTCCACATCGTCGAAGGATCCCTTTTCCAGAAAAAGGGGGTTATCTGGCGAAAGTAGAGGAAAATTGGAGCAAATACATTGTCGTGCGACAAAGCCGATGTATCAGACGCTTATATCATTATAATTCTTAAAAATTCCGTATCTTTTGTGGCTCAACTTTTTTATTATTGTGCGCCCACTCGTTTCTGCCACGCTTCGTATGCGGAAATCATTTTTTTGACCCGGTTAGAATCTTCACCCGCCAGGTTTTTTGTTTCTCCACCATCTTGTTTTAAATTGTAGAGTTCCCACTTCGCGTTGTTGTGGGTTTTCCCCTTGGCTTTTACCAGTTTCCAGTCGCCCATGCGAATAGACCGACTGTAGTTGCTGTTCCAGGCGAGCCGTTTGTGACCTTCGCGCGGCTCTCCCCGAAAAACTGGAAGCAGGCTCTTCCCCTCCATCGCCAAGGGATGGCGTCCCTGAAATTCTTTTGGATACTCGATGCCGGCGATGTCCAACGCTGTGGCCATGATATCCATCACGTGGCCGGGTTGCCTGGTAAATTTCCCTCCTTCGGTAATGACGTCCGGCCAGCGGGCGATGAGCGGAGTGCGGATGCCGCCTTCATAGGCGGATTGTTTGTAACCACGGAAAGGGGCGTTGCTGGTTCCAGCCCAGGCTATGCCGTATCCGGCGAAGGTGCCTGCCGGGCCGGGCATGTGATCAGGGCCACTTCCGCCTTTGATGGTGCCGCCGTCTTTTCGCCAGCTGCCGCTTTTCTTAGCGGGAAAACCAAAGCCGTTTTTCGAAGGGTTGATTCCTCCGTTGCTTGCCGCGCCATTGTCTGAGAGAAATAAAACCAGTGTGTTTTTGTCCGCCCCGGAATCTTTCAATACTTTGAGTAGCCGTCCTACCCCTTGATCCACTTTGGTGATTTGTGCGGCGTAAACTGCCATGCGTTCGGCCTGCCACTTTTTGTTTTTGTCCTCGCTCCAGTCAGGAACGGATTTGTCCTTCGCCGCAGGTGTCCAGTTTTCGGGAAGTAATCCCAGTTCACGCTGGCGTTGGTGGCGTTCGCTGGTCCAATCGTCCCAACCCTTGTTGAGGTATCGTTCCCGATAAGGTTCGATGTCCCTGTCGCGAGCATGAAGCGGCCAATGAGGAGCAACATATGCAGCGTAGAGGAAAAAAGGTTTATCTTTTTTAACTGCGTCTTTCAGGAATTCGACTGAAAAATCATTAAAGGTTTCGGTTAGGAAAAAGTCCTTGGTATATTTCCACGGTTTGTCGTCGAGATAGAAATCGTTGTCTTTTACTGCGTTCCAGTAGCTGATTTTGCCCTGACACATGGGGCCAAAAAAACGATCAAAACCGCGTTTTACCGCGAGGTCGCGTCCCTGCCATTTGCCGACCATGGCGGTGTGATAGCCATTGGCTTGAAGGACTTCGGAGATCAATACGCATTTGGAAAAGTCCTTGGGCTCGTTCCAGCGATCACCTCGGTGTCCGGTTTGCTGGCTGTAGAGGCCGGAGAGCAGTGAGGCGCGAGTCGCTCCGCAGACGGCGTTGTTGTAAAATGAAGTGAAACGCAAGCCGTCTTTGGCTAGGGAATCAATATGCGGAGTGTCGAGCTCACCACCGTAACAGCCGATGTCAGACCAGCCCATGTCATCGACCATGATGAGTAGGATGTTGGGTTTTTCAGCGGCTGTTAGAGGGGTGAAAAAGCCGACGGTTAGAGTGAACAGGATGATGAAGGGTTTCATGGAAGAAGGCTGTAGGGGGGGGAGGCTGTAGACTGTAGGGAAGGGGGTTTGTTGCGGATTCTTTTGCGAATGATGAGTAATAAAAATATGAGGGAAAGCGTAGCACCGAATAAATAACATGAAAACTGTATAGTTGCTGTGATGAGGAGAGCTTGGGATTGATCGGGATACCAAACGGCAGGATAGAGAGTGTCTTGTTTGAAGTAGGCCCACAAACCTGACATCACGGATAGGATTTCAGCGCAAACGATTACCACGAGGGTTCCTGTAAGAACATAACGAGGTGATACTTTTGGCAGGGGGCCAAGTCTGGCAACAAATGCGCAAGCCATTCCAAGTATCAGCCCCGGACCCAGTGAAGCCCGGAAAGCATACGCGAGAGCAAGAAGTTCAGGGTTTTGAATATTCCACAAGGGTTTGTGGTAAAGGGTGAAATGCTCAGGGGAGATTTTGACTATATATTGATCATGAAGAGCCGCGTAGATAGCGGTGAGTCCCCAAACGCCGAGGATAATCGAATAGCTAATTGAGCGGCGTTCATCGAGTAAGCGAAAAGATCGCATATGGCAGGGGCCTATCCGCAATAAAATATCTACATCACTAAATACTCGGCCTCTTTTGCTAGACGGTTGCGCAGGGCCCCGATGCCGTAACGATAACGGGAGGCTGCGGTGTTGGGCGATATATCGAGAGTCTTGCCGATTTGATCAAAGGTTAGATCACCCCAGATTTTCAGCGTGATCACTTCGCGGTATTTTTCCGGGATGGAAGCGAGGGCAACCTGTAGGGCACGACTTTCATCGTCTTCCGGCATCTCGAACCAGGAAACGGGATCACCGGATTCAGCGACAAAAAATTCTTCGCGGCGGATGCGGCGGTCATGACTGCGTCCCTGGTCGATAGCGCAACGGCGAACATTGGTGTAAACGAGTCCAAGAATTTTATCTTCCGGATTTTCGCCAACGGTTTTCCAAGTTTTGACCAGAGCTTTTTGAAGCACATCTTCGGCATCCGCTTCACTGCGGGTCTGTTGGCGGGAATATAGCATTAGCTTCGGACCGTGGGTCCTTATCCAATCATTCCATGAGCCGATTCGTACCATTTTTAGTTCTTCAAAATCTTGTCTCTTATGACTTTCTAGACAATAAAGCGTAGTGTGGGAAGCTTTCTGTCTCAAAAAACACAGATTTAGATTAAATTTGCCAGGTTTACTTGAATTATTAGGGTTCAAACTTCATTTTGTATTTTTTAAAGTCCCTTCGGCTTGATTTCATCTACGCCACCTGAATGTTTTTTTCGATACTCAAGTGGGCTCACTCCCTGGGCGGCTTTGAACAACCGGGTGAAATGGCTTTGATCGTAAAAGCCGCAATCGATGGCTATGTTGCCGATGCTGTCACGGGTTCGGCTCAGTAGTTGGGTGGCGGCGTGCAATCTGACTTGGTGGATATATTTCAGCGGGGTGATTTTGAACAATTTCTTGAAGCGTCGTTCCAGTTGGCTGACTGAAATGTGGGAGATTTTGGCAAGAGTGGCGATTTCGATTTTGTCAGCATAATGCGCCTGTATATAGGTGATCACCTTACTCAAAGTTTCGTAAGGCTCCAGAACAGCGCCAGCGGTGTCGAAGTCGCGCATGACACCGGCGATGCCGATGATGTTACCCTTCTTGTCAAACAGCGGCCGTTTGCTCGATAGATACCAGCGCAGCTCGTTGTTTTGATTCGGCACCAGCCAGACCTGGTCAAGCAGGGCTTTGCCCGACTGGACGACTTTCGCATCTTCTTCGCGATATTTATCTGCCAAACCGGTAGAAAAAAAATCGTAATCTGTGCGCCCGATTATTTCCGAAGTGTAGGTCAGACCCATCGCTCCAACGATAGCTTGGTTCGCCAGGACAAAGCGGCCATCGAGATCTTTGGCGAAGAAATATATGTCCGGCAAGAAGTCGAAAAGGGACACCAGTTGGGAGTCGTCAGCGAGTTGTTGGCAAAAATTAGCGCTGAGAGATTTTGGGTTCATGTGATTTGGTCTCTGGAATATAACTCTTACGACAGGGCTCGGCCATGTTTTTGTGAGCTCGACAGCGCTACTTATTGTGGCATGAAATCATTCCTTACAATGGTGTCGTTGTAAGGCAAAAATCGAACTAAAAAGTCCAAGGCCTGGCTGGATAATGTGTGAGTTTTGTCTTGGTAAAACTCATACTTGCGTCTTTGGGTGAGGCTTGGTTACCAGAAGCGTTTTTTTGCAAATGCGCGTCCTGAACCTGTTTTTAGATACGATTCGAATTCCGTTGCCCGCTTTTGACTGTTGAAGGCAAGATACATTTCCAATTCCCATGGCTTGTAATTTGACGTATGGGGTGAACCGCCCTCATTGTGTTTGGCGATTCGTGCTTTTAGGTCGCTAGTCAGACCAATGTAAGTTTGATCTGGGCAGTTGTGGCTACGGATGAGATACACGTAGTGCATGGTTTTGATCTTTGGTGGAGACCCGTTTTTTTTACATTGTTTGCTTATCGGCCCTCCTTCGTTCTTTCCGCTTAGGCGGAAAGTGACTTCGGCGGGCAGCCTTTGCCAAGGG
>JAADHD010000288.1 GCA_013152075.1 Verrucomicrobiota bacterium
TCGGTCAAGCATGGCTTTCCCAAATTGTATGCTCTTGAGCAGAAGTATGGCTCTTTGATTCGCGGCCAAATATTAGGCGCGAAAGAACGTCGCAAGCGTGAAACTGTATCCAAGGATCGGGCAAAACAATTTTCCTTTGATCAGGGGTTGCAGGTTTTGACGGATGCCTTGGCTCACTATGTCGGTGATGATCTTTGCCTGAATACCCGAGTAGCAAAATTGACTCAGGGCAGGGCTGGGCAGTGGGAGATTGCCGATGACACTGGGGAAAAATTAGCTACCTTTGATGAAGTGATTGTGTCATTACCGGCCTATCGCCTGGCTGAACTGGATTTTAAGTTTCACATTATTGACGGGGTACAGAAATTGAACGGTCTTAAAGACATCGTATATCCACCGGTCTCCAGCGTAGTGTTGGGATTCAAACGAGAAGATGTGGAACATCCACTCAACGGTTTTGGCACTTTGAATCCTGAAGTCGAAAATGTGAACACTTTGGGAACCCTTTTCACTTCGTCTCTATTTCCCGATCGCGCTCCGCAAGGGCACGTTCTTTTGACAACTTACGTAGGAGGCGCACGTTCACCTGAACTGGCCTTGAAGCCGGAGGGTGAGCGAATGGAGCTGGTGCTGAAAGACTTGCGGGCGATTTACGGTATTAAGGGTGAGCCTGTTTTTAGGCATAGTTTTTTGTATGAAAAGGCGATACCCCAGTATGAGGTGGGCTACGGTAAATATTTAAAAGCCATGACTCAATTTGAAGTGGACCAGAAAAGCATTCATCTGGCAGGACACTGCAAAGATGGTATTTCCCTGGCGGATTCCATTGTGTCGGGAGAAAAAATTGCGGAAAAAGTTATCGCTAAAGTGTAAGGGTAGCTTCACTAAATCGAATCATGTCGAAACAGGGAATTTTACTAATTAATCTCGGGTCGCCGGACTCCACGGATGTGGGCGATGTCAGGCGCTATTTGCGTCAATTTCTGATGGATGGAAAGGTGCTGGATGCGCCATATCCGATTCGATTTTGTGTGGTGCATTTTGCCATTTTGCCGTCACGGCCTAAGGCATCAGCGGAAGCCTACAAAAAAATCTGGCAACCTGAAGGATCGCCGTTGGTGATATCGAGCCGAAAAATTTGCGAGGCGATGGCGGAGCGATTTCCTGAGGTGGCGGTGGAACTATCGATGCGTTATCAGAACCCTTCTATTGAGAGTGCGATTGAGAAATTGAAGGAGCAGGGGGTGACTTCTGTCGCTGTGGTGCCTTTGTTTCCGCATTACGCTATGTCGAGTTATGAAAGCGCTGTGGAACGGGTGAAGGTTGTAGCGAAAAAACTGAGTCCGGCAATGAAGTTGAATGTGGTTCAACCCTATTATGATGACCCGGATTACATTGAAGCTTTGGTTGATCGTTCAGCCGAGTATTTGAGCCAGGATTATGATCAGTTATTGTTCAGTTTCCATGGTATTCCGGAACGTCACCTGAAGGTGTCTGATCCGAGTGACTGTCATTGTATGGCATCGGCGGATTGTTGTTCCGGAGATCATCCTTCGCACGCGACTTGTTATCGGGCGCAATGTTTCAAGACGATGCAGGCTTTTGTTGAGAAGGCAGGCATTCCCGAAGAGAAATACAGCTATTCTTTTCAGTCTCGTTTGGGAAGAGAGCCTTGGCTGAAACCCTATACGGATCACGTGATCGAGCAGATGCCGGGCAAGGGGATCAAAAAATTGCTGGTGATATGTCCGGTATTTATATCAGATTGCCTTGAGACGATCGAGGAAATCGGGATGCGGGCAAAAGAGGATTTTGAGAAAGCGGGGGGTGATTCGTTGCAGTTGATTCCCTGTTTGAATGAACATCCGAGGTGGTTGGACGCATTGGAGACGATCACAAAAAGGCATTTGGTGGAGTGAGCCCGCGGCGAAGAGGGGCTTGCGAATGGTTTCGATTACGAAATGATGAGGGGTGAGAGGGTAAGAGGAATGAAAGCAGTTAATTTTTTTGAAGATCTGCCGGAGGAAGGGGCGGTGGAGGTGGTTGAGGAAATCGCTGAGTTTGCACAGGGAGCGGTGAGGATCGAGCGCATTATTTCCGGAGGGCAAGCTTCTAATGAGAACTTCTGGTATGAGCAGGAAGAGCATGAATGGGTGATGTTGGTCCGTGGTCAGGCACGTTTGATGATTGAGGGGCAGGAGGAAGCGCTTGAGATGAAAGCCGGAGACCATATTGAGTTACCTGCTAAGTTGCGTCATCGAGTCGAATCTGTTTCACAGGATGCTCTGTGGTTGGCGGTGTGGGTGAATGAACGGCGGATTTGAGAAGGTGGAGACTTGTTAGTTTAAAATCTTTTCAGACAATCATGATGAGGCTGGGCGATGAAAGCTTATTGCGGCTTGTTTTTCGGAGGCAATACCTCAAGGTGAAGCTGGAATATGAATACCGCTAAAGAATTGCACTACTTTAAAAACCTCAAACACGATGTTCCTTCGAGCATTGTCGTGTTTTTGGTAGCCATGCCACTATGTCTAGGGGTAGCGCTAGCCTCTGGCGCGCCTTTATTCGCCGGCATAATTTCAGGTATTATCGGGGGAGTGGTGGTTGGTTCTTTGAGCGGATCCGCTCTCGGGGTAAGCGGCCCTGCTGCCGGATTGGCAGTTATTGTACTAACAGCAATAGCTGATCTGGGTGAATATGAAATTTTTCTGGTGGCTGTCGTCCTCGCAGGAGTGATTCAGCTCATTATGGGTTACCTCAGAGCTGGGATAATCGGCTATTATTTCCCGTCTTCGGTGATTCACGGCATGCTTGCAGGAATCGGTATTATGATTTTCCTCAAGCAGTTGCCTCATGCATTTGGTTACGATGCCGTTCCGGAGGGGGATCAAAGTTTTTTTGAGAGTGATGGGTATAATACATTTTCTGAATTATTTCATATGATGGAAAAAGTAAGTCCAGGGCCCGTGGTGGTGACTCTTGTTTCCATGGGAATATTGCTGTTCTGGGACACGGCTTTCATGAAAAAGCAAGCGTTCACCAAGCTACTGCCCGGGCCCTTGCTTGCTGTAGCCGCGGGCATCATCCTGAATAAAGTATTTGGGGCTGCGTTACCTAACCTTGTTATCGCAGAAGAGCATTTGGTTTCTGTGCCCATTCCTGAAAATATGAGCGAATTTTTTGGTAATTTCTCCTTCCCTGATTTTACTGCACTTACCAATCCGCAGGTGTATATGACAGCGATCATTATCGCTGTTGTTGCAAGTTTGGAGACTCTGCTGAGTTTAGAAGCCATTGATAAATTGGATCCGTATAAAAGGATTTCTCCTACCAACAGGGAGCTGAAAGCGCAGGGGGTGGGCAATATAGTCGCGGGTTTAATCGGAGGCTTGCCAGTTACTCAAGTGATTGTCAGGAGTTCTGCAAACATGCAGGCGGGAGGAAGAACGAAAACGGCAACCGTCCTGCATGGCGTGTGGTTGTTGATCAGCGTTATCTCGATCCCTGCTCTTTTGAATCAAATACCCTTAGCGGTTTTGGCTGCGATTCTATTGCTCGTGGGTTACAAACTTGCCAAGCCTGCCTTGTTTAAAAAGATGTATAAACAAGGCTTGGGCCAGTTCATGCCTTTTATTGTCACCATTGCCGCGATGTTGTTTTCTGACCTGTTGACAGGTATTTTTCTTGGGATGGCGGTGGCTATATTTGTGATATTAAAGAATAACTTGAATATACCCATCAGGTTGTTGAGTGGGGATTTGAAAGGGAAGCGTAAAGTCAGAATAGTGCTGTCCGAGGATGTGACGTTTTTAAATAAGGCGTCTATTCAGAATTCGTTATTGCAGATTCCAAACGGTTCCATTGTTGAGATAGACGGGAGCAATACTTTCTTCATGCATAATGACATTCGTGAAATTATTGAAGATTTCATGATCAACTCCAAGACCAGGGAGATAGAGGTTACTACGATTGGGTTGGATGACATAAACCAAAAAAATGAGTTACAGCATTTTGAAATCGAATGGATGAGTGCTTCTACCCAAGAACAACAACAAAAGCTCACGCCTGAAGCAGCTCATCAAAAATTGGTTGAGGGGAATAAGAGATTTGCGCAAAATTTAAAAGCGCATCGTAATGCCAAAGACCAGGTTCTGGAAACAAGTGAGGCGCAATATCCCTTTGCTGCAATCCTCAGTTGCATTGATTCCAGGGTGCCTGTTGAAATGGTTTTTGACCAGGGTATTGGCGATATTTTCAGTGTCCGGGTTGCGGGGAATATCATAAGCACCGACATACTGGGGTCAATGGAATATGCCTGTAAGGTCGCAGGTGCAAAAATCATTGTAGTGATGGGGCATACTCAATGCGGGGCCATCGGGGCAGCTTGCAAGGGGGTTGAGATGGGAAACATAACGCCTTTATTGGGAAAAATAAAACCTGCTATTGATATTGTAAGAGCAGAGCGAGGGAGCGTGGGGGAGGGGGATTGCGATGAGGTGTCAGCTGAAAATGTAAAAGTTTCCATCGGGGTAATCCGGAAAGAAAGCCCGATTCTCGCTGAAATGGAAAAGAAAGGCGAAATTGAAATCGTGGGAGCTTCCTACAGTGTAGCGAATGGCAAGGTAGAGTTTTTTGATATCTAGATATGTAATAGCTACATGGGCGCCGTAGGCTATTGCATTGACATTTTGAGCCAATATGGCGAGCAGATCAGTTTCAAGCTGAATCCTCACTTCTCTACCGGTAACTGTTCTTTGCCCCAGTCCATCATTCCGCCATCGAGGTGGATGATGTGTTTGAAGCCTAGTTTTTTGAAGGTGTCCAATGCGCTGGTACTGCGTCCGCCGGCTTGGCAGTGAACCAGATAGGTCTTGCTACGATCTAGATCTTTTAGATCGTCGGCAAAGGAGGCGGCTCTGAAATCAACATTGATGGCGCCCTTGATGTGACCATTACCAAATTCACTGGGAGCGCGCACATCCAGCACGACTATTGCCGGGTCTTTTTTCATCAGCTCAGCGGCTTGAACCGCGCTGGCGTGTTCGATTTTGGTTTCACTAGAAGTTTTTTTATCCGCTTTGGTTTCAGGAGGTGCATTATCCGCTGTAGTAGGGGCGACTATCGCCGCAGATGATGAGGGCGAGCTGCCTTTTTTCGGAGCAGGTTTCTGGTCATTTTTCTGACAGGCTCCGCTGAAAATAGCGGCGGTGATGACGAGGGCAGGAAAGACGTAAATGGTTTTCATAAATGTGTAGGTGTTAAGAAAGTTGTTAGACCGGGCTTGAAGAAAGGCAGTTTCCGCTGAGAATTAGAGCAATGAATGCACTGCTTTGTCAAACCAATATTGTCTGGGAGGACCAGGAAGCTAATTTTAGCCGTATTTTAGAACTCATTGGTAGTCAGGAAACCCCGCAGGGAAGCCTGGTGGTGTTGCCGGAAATGTTTTCCACCGGATTTTCTATGCATGTGGATAAAGTTGCGGAAGGTGACCCCTCACTGGTTGAGGCCTTTCTTGAGGACTTGGCCCAAAAGCATGAGTCAGCTGTTATTGGCGGCTTGGTGTCACGGGTCGACGGTGAAGAGAAAGGGCGCAATGAGTTGCTGGCGTTAAATGCTGAAGGCGTTCAACTGGCCCGCTACCAGAAAATTCGCACTTTTCGTTACACCAATGAGTTTGAGCATTATCAACGCGGCACCGAGGTGATGACTTTCGAATGGGGTGGATTTAAAATCTGTCCCCTCATCTGCTACGATTTGCGTTTTCCCGAATTGTTTCGACGGGGAGCGGCCCTCGGAGCTCAAATGTTTGTGGTCATAGCCAGTTGGCCCGCAGTGCGGGTTGATCATTGGCTGGCGCTGCTTCGTGCCAGAGCCATTGAGAATCAGGCTTATGTGATCGGCGTGAATCGTTGTGGTGAGGATCCTAATTGGGCTTACCCTGGAGCCAGCGTAGTGATTGATCCGCATGGCAAAGTGATAGCTGATGCCGGTAAGGACGAGGCGATTATTTCTGTCGAGTTATCAGTAGATGTAGTCGAGGACTGGCGCAACGAGTTCCCGGCCTTGGTGGATTTGGAGACCAGTTAATTAGAGAGAGAGGGGGGGCTTTGCCAAGATTTAGGCGATTAAGAGTGCGAATAAAAGAAAGAGAAAAGGGGTTTTTAAGAACGAAACTGCTCCAGTCCCTTGTTTGCTTATTGAAAGTGACCTTATCACATATCAACATCATTTCGCCCTGTCAGGGCTGGCAATAAAAACGATTTAATCCCAGCGCTTCGCACTGGGCTATCTCATTTTGTCCTTTCAGGACAGGTTGCCTTTCATCTCTTTTTTGCACCAACGGTGCTCAATGAGACAGCCCAGTGCGAAGCGCTGGGTAAAAAAACCAATTTATCCAGCCTGACAGGGCGAAATGCATAGCTGCCAGCAGCTTAACTATTTTGTCTTGTCCCTTCCTTGTTTGGTTTGTCTCCACTGCGCTCCGGCTCAGGGCTGGCAATAAAAACGATTTAATCCCAGCGCTTCGCATTGGGCTATCTCATTTTGTCCTTTCAGGACAGGTTATTTCCCCCTCTTTTGCACCAACGGTGCTCAATGAGACAGCCCAGTGCGAAGCGCTGGGTAAAAAAACCTACTCACCC
>JAADHD010000260.1 GCA_013152075.1 Verrucomicrobiota bacterium
CGCCGCACTTCCGCTTCATCATAATATTCCAGCTTGCGGACCAAAGCATAACTCAACATTCGAGCGCAGAGGTTTTTCACAAACTCATCTTTGCGCTCCAGCAGCACCTGTTTCAGCTCCACCGGACCGTTGAATCTTGTTCCGTCCGGCATCACCCCCGAACTGTCCACCGGCTTCCCTGCCTCATCATCTCGCCAACGTCCCAGCGCATCAAAATTCTGCAAGCCAAAACCAATCGGATCAAGCTTCACGTGACAAGACATGCAACTCTTCCGGGTTCGATGCAGTTCCACCTCCTCACGTAAAGTTTTTCCACGCGCTTCGCCGGCATCACCCGGCAACTCCCCGGCATCACCTGGCGGTTCACCAAGTTGATCCCCCAGTAATCCCTCCAACACCCAAAACCCTCGCCGCATGGGATTGGTCCTCGCTGGTGATGAGCTTACCGTCAACACGCTGCCCATTCCCAACAATCCACCACGACGCCGATCATCAAGATCCACCCGCTGTAATTCCGCCCCCCTCACTCCATCAATTCCATAATGCTGCGCCAAACGCTCATTCAAAAAAGCCCACTTCGAATCAAGCAGTTCAATCAAAGGTCGATCTTCGATAAAAATTGATTCGATATATTTCATCGTCTCCTCCTTCATCATCTCTCCCAGCTCTGGAGTAAATTCAGGAAAACGACGGGCGTCCGGCACAACACTCTTACCCAACGAATCAATCCCCAACCACTGACCGGCAAACGATTTGAAAAACACCTTCGCCCGCTCATCCTCAAGCAATCGGTCCGCCTGTTGACGCAACGCCTCACCTTCTTTCAGGCTCCCCGATTCTGCCAATTGCCGCAATTTGTCATCAGGCATCGTTGACCACAAAAAATACGACAATCTTGATGCCATCGTCCAGGAACCCAGACCTTCCACCTCTTCCTCATCCGTCGCTTCACTGTTTTCCTCCCGAAACAAAAACTCAGGGGTAGTCAAAATCGCTGTCAGGGTCAAACGCAAAGCATTCAGCGGCTCCTCCCCTCTTGCCCGAATTCCCTGGTAGAGCTTGTCATAACGACTTTGCTCCGAACCATCTACTTCGCGACGAAAGGCCAAGGGCAAAAAGCTCTTAAGCACTTTGATCGATGAGTCATCACTACGGTCCCATTTTTTCAACATTTCAAGCAGGTTAGTGTTGTCCCTACGAGCACCTTCCGGTTTTTTCTCACCCGGAAAAACAGGCCCTTCTATCACCATTGATTTCAGATGAATTTTTCCCTGATACTGCATCCAGTCCCTCCACTCAATTTTTGCCACCCGCTCCAGCAGGCTAGCATTATCCGCCAGCCTCAGCTGATTTTGTTTTTGCCAGATAAGTTCCAAATCCGCAGTTTTAATACCTGCCAGACCAGCAAGCTTGTTTCGCTCCCTCGCAAGAGCCGCTCCTCTTTGCTGCGCATATTTGCGAAAGCGATCGATCTCTCGCGAATCCCCCTCTACGCCTAGCAGCTTCAACCATTCGTAAGGCTCCTGCGCGCCCCATGATTGTTGATTAAAAGCAATCCTTTCGTCTCTCAACTTTTCGCTCTCACTTGCAAAAGGCTCAAGGCGGGGCCGGTTTCGTTTTGCTTCCCGAACCACCAAATCCGCCGCATTCAGCGGCAGCTGACGTTTATGTGGAAACAAGTTTTTGTTCTCAATCGAAAAGCGGTGGCGCCCTTTTCTGACAAACATCAAGCCCTCCTCTTTCAACCTCATATTTGCCGTTCCTGAAATCGCCACCTCCGTCACCACCAAGCCATCAACACGAACCAGCGCCACCGTAGCTTTCCCCATAATCGCAGCCCGCAACGCGACACGGTAATAACCGTCAGCCGGAAAATCGAATTCCGCGCTCAATTCCTGTCCGGGATTCGCCAACACCATACCGCCTTCATGCGGCTTCATGCGATCAACCATGCTGCGCTCCATTTTTTCGGCAGAATAAATACCTCTCTTGGATAAAGGCAAAAAGGCCAAGGCCATCACCCCGTCCACCGCGCGTTCCGCAGCATCGAGATACTTCTCCACTTGAGCCGCCCCCATCATCAAACTCGCCCGATCATTTCTAAATCCACTCTCGCCCTCTCCATCCTCGGCAAAACCCTCGTCTGAATGCAAATCGAGTCCGAGCAAATCCCGCATCGTATAGCGGTATTCGAGCCGCGTCAGTCGAGCGATCATTTCCCGCCCCGCACGTCGATAGCGATCCCAGTCCACGACATCAAGCATTTGCTCAATATCACCCACCAAAGCGCCTCTCTCTCTCTCGCTTGGCTGAGTATCCGCATCATCAGGCGGCATCTGCTCATCTCGCACATGAGCCAGCACCCGACTCCACAATCGTTTCTCTGCCAACACCGACTCGACCGTCGTGAATTGATCCAGACGCAGATCCTTTTTTGCCTTCGTGTCCCCGTGACATTCAAAGCAGTATCGCTTCAGTCCTGACAACACTTGCACAGAGATTTCATCCCCAGACGAATCAGCCGCCTGAACACTCGAGGAAGCTGCTCCAAAACACAGCAAAGCCCCACAAATAGTAAATATGAAATCTGTAGATCGCCTTCGCATACCTTTCTTAAGATACGCCTTCACCTGCGATGTGCCACAGCTTTGCCAGTTGTGAAGTATTAAAAAAAAGGCAAGTTGCAAACCTGCTCCACATTAAAGTTCAACAAATAACGTATGTCATTGCCTACAGACATTACCCTCCAGCTGTCTCCGCTTTACCCCGACTCTGCCCTATTTCCTAATCCCCGGAATCATCCCCCAGCCAACCAACTTGCTCTTGCTATTCGGATCCATCTCAAACACATCTACGCCGGCCCCATGATAACCCTCAACACCCGATCCCCTCGCCCCAAACATATACTGCCTCCCCGTTTTAGGGTTTTGTCCGAGATAAATCATCACATGAGTCACCTTGTTACCTGATTTATACGTCTTACCCCAAAACACCAGATCTCCCGGTCGCATCTTCGCATAAGCCTTCTGCGGAGAACTCCAGAAGCGTAATTTTTTCAAAGTCCCTTTTTTTTCCAACCACTTATACTGGGTGTAGGAAGTGCGGGGCACATCCCTGATGCCCATCGTTTTTAAAATATGCTGCACCGTCGCGGAACAATCCAACGCCCCTCGTGAAGGATCGCTGCCACCAAAACGGTATTTTAATTTCTGCGCCGCCAGCGAATGACATCTCCAGCGCAACTCATCCACTCGCGACATTTGAGAAAAATCCGCACTCAAGGCAGCCGCAGTCACCACTGGAGCCATCCTCGCACCGCCACTCCCCGACTGCCCTAACACCGCCACAGGCATCACCCACAAACTCAAACCCAAGCACATGCCAGCTTTCCCCCACATTTTCATAATTGTAGAATTTATAGTATTTACAATAAAACTTCAAGCCCTTATCTTTTGAAATCCTGAATCCATATCCTGATTTTGAATACTCCCGCCCACGGCATCATCAATTTGATCGTTCTCGATCACTCGAAAGGCTCCAAAAGCCTCACTCTCCCGATCGCTCTTGGAGCCATTCTTCCTGACGCCCCCATCCTGCTATTCTATTTCATTCAAAGATACTTTCTCTCAAAGCCGGATGCACTCATCTGGTCGATCATTTATGACCGGCCCAACTGGCAACTATCTGTAGACATACTCAACTCACTCCCTCTGATCATCGTTGCCTTGATAATCAGTGCCTGGATGAAACATCCCTGGCTCACCGCTCTGTTTGCCAGCATGGGATTACACGCTCTCTGCGATCTGCCATTTCACGGAATGGAAGCGTTTCGTCATTTGCTCCCATTCAATCACTGGCAATTCGAAAGCTGCATCTCCTACAGCGAAGCTGCCATCGGCGGCTGGTGGGATTACTTCGCCGAGATCGCTCTACTTATTCTCGGTTCGGTTTTCCTATTCCGTCGCAAAACAATTCCCACTCGAATATCGACCATCATCTTTGTTAGCACTTATTTCATCTGCCTGATCTACGCCTGGCTCTGAAAAAATGATCCATGCTAAATGATATCATTCTTTCACCCGATCAATACGAGCGCCCAGATCAATCAGTTTTTCATCGATGTTCTCATAGCCACGATCAATGTGATACACCCGATTGATCTCCGTCACTCCCTCGGCCGAAAGTCCTGCCAGCACCAGCGCTGCTGAAGCCCTCAAATCACTCGCCATTACGGGAGCCGCACTCAACTTCTCTACGCCTTTAATAATAGCGGTTGCTCCCTCGAGCTCAATATCTGCGCCCATCCGCTTCAGTTCCGGCACATGCATGAAACGCTGTGGGAAAATCGTCTCCGTCACCACGCTGATCCCTTTCATCGTAGTAAACATCGCACAAAACTGCGCCTGCATGTCCGTTGGAAACCCGGGATAAGGCTCCGTCGTCACATTGCAACCGGTTCTCTCCACCCCATTGCTAAGATGAATCGTGTTTTCTGTCACTTCAATCGTAAGACCACACTGCTGCAGCACTTCGATCACCGCTGTCAGATGCGTGGGATCGACTTTTTTCAATGTCACCCCTTTCGAACTACCCGCCATCGCTGCCGCCACCAAGAAAGTGCCCGCCTCAATGCGATCAGGAATCACTCGATGCTCGGTACCGTGCAATTCTTTCACTCCCTCTATCACAATCCGCCGCGTTCCTGCGCCTTCGATTTTTGCGCCCATCTTATTGAGAAATTTCGCCAAATCCGTCACCTCGGGTTCACAGGCCGCGCCTTCAATCACCGTCGTGCCCTCAGCTAATGTCGCTGCCATCATCAGGTTATCCGTTCCAAGCACCGTCGAACCATGACGCCCGCGCAGTGATATCTCAGCACCCTGTAAAGCGCCATCGCTCTTAATCAGGATATCTCCCCCTTGCACATTCACTTCCGCTCCCAGCCCCTCCAAACCTTTCAAATGCAGATCCACCGGCCGGTCTCCGATCACACAGCCGCCAGGCATCGACACACTTGCTTCAGTCAGTCGTGCTAACAACGGTCCCATCACACAAATCGAAGCGCGCATTTTGCGAACCAGCTCATAGGGAGCTTCGGACTTAATATTTTCAGCCTTCACAATCACCGTGCCGCTCGCTCGCTCAACTTCAGCTCCCAGATTTTGTAAAATCTGGATCATGTAATTGGTATCGCTGACATCCGGCACACGTCGTATCACACACGTTTCCCCGGTCAACAATGTCGCAGCCAGAATGGGCAACGATGAGTTTTTTGATCCACTGATCGACACACTGCCCTCGAGGCAGGCTCCTCCATGTACTAAAAGTTTATCCATAAAATCTCCTGTTTGATTCTTCCTCTCAAGCAACACTCTCAGCAAACAAAAACCGTTCGTGTCCGCTGTCATCGCTCACAATTTCAACTTTCTCCAAACCGACAGTTAAAGCCATTTTCCGCAAGGCACTTGCTTGTTGAAAACCAAATTCCATCGCCACCAATCCACCTGGATTCAAATGCTCCCGGCATTCATTCAGAAAACGCTCCATTAGCTCAGTCCCTGCCTGACCTCCAGCCAGTGCCAGTTCCGGATCGCACATCACCTCACGGCTGAGCTTTTGCATATCCGTTTGCGAAATGTAAGGCAAGTTCGCAACGATCAAATCATAACGCTCGGAAATCGACGTAAATAGATCCGATTGCAATAAAGTCACACGCTCTTCACTGATTTCCAAAGCTTGGCGATTTTCCTCGGTCAATGCCAGCGCACTGTCCGAAAGATCGGCCAGGGTAATTACAGCCTCCAATTCGCCCGCCAACTTTGCGGCCAGCGATAGTCCTATCACACCTGATCCTGTTCCCATGTCGAGGATACGCACACCTGACTGCCAATCTTTCGCAACGATCAATTCGACCAGTTGCTCGGTTTCCGGACGCGGCACCAGACCTCGATCATCACACTTGAATTCGTATCCACAAAACTCAACCGTTCCGGTCAAATGCTGCAAAGGCATTCCCTCTCCACGACGTTTTACGAGGTCGCGCAACACTACCAACACCTGCTCATCCATCGGCTTGTCAAAATCCATATACAATTGCATGCGTTCACAATCGAGAGCATGTGCCAGCAAATACTGCATGTTCAGTCGAGCCTCCTCCACTCCATGGCGCTCAAGATATCCAGCGCCTTTCTGCAGAGTGTCGAGAATAGTGGTCATGGTTCAGAGATCAGGTCAACTCCGCTTCAAGTTCGCTCAGTCTTTCCTCCATTTCGGATACCTGCAACTTATCGAACACTTCTTCCAACTGTCCTTCCATCACCTGATCGAGATTATACCCCGTGTAACCCACCCGATGATCTGTCAGCCGGTTCTGAGGGAAATTATAAGTGCGAATCTTTTCTTCACGTCCGCCGGATCCAATCAAACTGCGACGATGAGATGAATATTTTTCTTCCTCTTCGCGCTTTTTTAATTCGAGCAATTTGGCACGCAGGATCTGCAGAGCTTTCTCCTTGTTCTTGCCCTGACTTCGACCGTCCTGACATTTCACCATCAGACCTGTCGGCAAGTGAGTCACCTGCACTGCAGAGTCCGTCGTATTCACATGCTGACCACCCGGACCTCCTGAACGAGTCGCCTG
>JAADHD010000354.1:0-6772 GCA_013152075.1 Verrucomicrobiota bacterium
AGGAGTTTCCAATGGAAAATGTTGGGTTATTTGGATGCTGGCAGTAACTCTGCTTCTTGTTATTAGAGTAATGCTTGATGGTGTGATGCCTGAGGATGAACCGGTAGCGCTATTTTTTTTGTATAGTATTTCAATGCTTATTTGGATATTGAATGTGAGCCGCAGTAGGACGCGTGAAATGCTGCTGTACTTAAAAAAGAAGCATCATAAGAATGCTATCCCTCTATTGCCCCAAAAGGAGAACCCCGGATCTGCCGGAGGATGCTTACTTTTCGATCCAGGCGGCGAGTTGATAGGGTGAGGCAATCTGGGTATGCTCATCTGGACTGGAGGTGAGCGGAGATGAGTCGCCCAGAGGCTGGAAGTGGCCGGAAATTTTCAGTGTCATGCGACGGGGCTCCGGGCTTGTGTTGACTACGCAAAGGTAGCGCTTGCCTCCAGATTTGATGCTGCGGACGACTAGGTCGCGGCCTTGTGTTGAATCAAGTTTTATCTCACTCCAAGAGCCGACCGGCAGTTGCCGATAGACTCGGGCAAAACGCTCGACCTGGGCCTCATGGCCGACGGTGCCGCTGGTGAAACCACCATTGGCAATAAAAGAAGGGTCGAGCATTGCTTGCGCTTGTGCGTAGTATTCCATGAAATGATCATGCCCCGGAACCACGGCGCTGGCTCGCCAGTTGATACCGCCATACCAGTCACTTTTGAGCGGTTTCCGTTCGCCGATGGCACTTTCGAAGTAGCGGTTGTAGAGAAAAACGCCGAAGGAATCGCTGACCCGGAACTCCCGCTGTTGCTTAGCGTCCAGGTCCATGTCACGGATGGCTGCGATGCTTTTTTTGTCCGGTGGCGGTGCTCCCCAGCGTCCACGACCTAAACCAAAGGTTAGTCGACTGCGCTGCGCCGATGGGCTCAGGGATTGCTGAATGACAACGCCCGGTTGACGGGCAAGAAGATTAGGATCGATCCCCGCCTCCCGTGCCTGCTCAAGCAGACTTTTGCCGTTCATCCAGGCGAGACGCTGTGGGTCGATGAGCTGCATGGGCGGCTCCAGAATAGTGACAACCAGTTGCAGATCTTTGCGCCGCTTGCGCAGGATAGACGCCACCTTGCCGTAGTATGTGGCCATGCGCTGACAGCGCCAGCGGATCCATTCGCCGTTTGCGTGAGCTGTGATCCATTGCTGGCGTTCGCCAAAGCGTTCGACTCCGGTTTGATCTACTGGGATCTGGATGCCGGTGTCTTTTTCGAAGGCCGTCATCGTCCAGTCGTCGTAGCTCACTTCCAGGCTGCCGGGTTGGAGCAGACTGGCCAGAGTCAGGTGAAAGCCGATGCCTCCAAAAGCCGGGGAATCACCGTGGCGATCTGCTAACTCCTCAACCAGCGCCAGCACACGGTCTTGAACCTGTGGATGCAGGGCGTTGTAGATCGACATGCGGTGGTGCCAGGTTTTGATCGAGACATCACCGTCCTTCGATACGGTGTTGAAAGTTGCAGCTCCCGATGCCACCGCTTCGGGATCTGCCTGCATGGTGTCAGTCAGGGAGGGTAACCGGTGGGTGTTGAAGAGGGCGAAAAATTTGAACCCGCGTTCTTCGAATCGCTTTAGAACAATGTCGATCCAGCCGTCCGTCGGCATGAAAAATCCACCTTTGCCGGCCCGCTTCTCGACTAGCGAATTGTAGATCGGGCCTTCGTACCAAACCGCTGGATGCATCAGCAGGTTCTGACCGGAATAGTCGAAATAATCACAAAGGTTTTGCACTGTTTTGTCGAAAGCTGTGAGGTTTGCGGCCCCACCGCCGAAACAACGTGACAAGGGCTGGGCATCTTCCCAGTATTGGCCGATGAAACGTTGAGATGGAACGTGGCTCGCCGCACTGGAAGGAAGTCGCCCCTCTATCTCGAAGACTTCCACTGCAGCAGCAGCAGCAGGCTGATCTTCCAGCCAACTAGTGAACGCCAGGGCCTGATCTGTATCGCGTGCCCAGATCACAAATTCGACGGTCTGCATTTTTTTGGAAAGTGGATAGGGATCGCCGGTAAAATAACCAGAGTGGATGTTGTATCGATCATTGGCTACCGGTGACCACGATGCGATCTCGCAGGTGCGCGCCTTGTCGTCGGGATAACTGACCCGCACCAGATGCAGGCCGCTGCGGCGCAGGGGCAGGCGCACCACAAAACGGGAGTGCTTTTTCGCTCCCGCTTCGCGATAGTCACCGAGTTCCGAAGACACGATCCGGCTGCTGCCGTCATCGCAATAGCTATCCACATCAAGGTTTTTGCCCAGATCCACTCGCAACACTTTTTTCAGTTTCAGCCTACCTTGAGGTGCTCGCGAGCCGGGCTGCAAAACCAGAACAGGCATACTGAATAACTCGAAATCTGCCCGCGTCACTCGAAGTGTGTAGGAACCGGATGTTGGTGCTGGAAATTGAACCGGCAGGGAGATTTTTTTACCGGACGAGATGTTCAACGGGTGAGTCGCTTGATGAACCTGCCCACCGCCATCGGAGTGGGAAACCGTTACCGATAAAGTGCCTTTGTAGGTTCTGTCCGAGCCATTGAAAACCGCCAACTCACCGTTCGCATTGCCATCGGGTGTTGCCATAGTAACACTTTTTACAGTATAAAAACTGAGAGCAGTTTCCCTTGGCAGTTGGCTTAGCACCTGTTTGCGGGCTTCCACCGCAGCCAGGGCCAGGTCGGCGACAGACAATGCACGATTCCAGATTTTGACTTCGTCGATCACTCCGGGGAAAGCCTCACGTGCCGGCACCGCTTTGGATTCCCCTAACTTGAATACAGGTTTTGTTCCTCTGCTCGCAAGGGCGGCTCCGCCGATGGAAAACTTTTGTCCCATGGTGATACTTCCGCTGATGGTCTCGGTTGCATCCAGTTTGCCATCGATGTAGATGCGCCGTTCCCGGCCATCGTAAACCCCCGCGACGTAGTGCCAGGTCCCCGGTATCAGGGTGCTCTGGCTGATCAACCAGTTTCCGCCCCAGTCGCCGTTCAAATTGAGTTGAAAGCGCACGCGCGCTTTACCCTTGCCTGTGATCGACAGTCGGTAAGCGTATTCGTGGTTGATGATGAGTGCGCGATCTTCTGGTTGGGCAATGCGGACCCAGGCGGCGATGGTGAGCTGGTCGTCACAGTTCAACTCAGGAATTTTATTGATCAGGGCAAATGATTTCCCGCCGCTGAAATCCAAAGCCCTACCAAGTTTGCCCTCGACCCATGTCGGCTCGATCAGACTCGCTGTCCCGGTGGAGCCAAACAGCCCTGGCGCGTTCCGCACTACATTGGCCGCAGTGTTAGTCCCCTTCCCTTCATCGAAGCTCCAGTATCCTACCAGTCCGTGAATCCCCGATGCTTTGGACTCCCCGGCGGCTTCGATCACCCTTGGTGTGCTGCTCATGAGTAGGATAAATCCAAGGATACGGACCATGGCGGGAAGTTGTTTGAACATGAGTTTTTTGAGAATTGATTTGAATAACTACCGGGGAGCGTGCCTGAAAAGGCGCGAAGCTTCAAGGCGACCCGACGATTGCAGGACGGCATTTGATTGAAGATCACTTGGCCATGTGCTTTGTCAAGCCCTCCCATTTCCGGCGATTGATTGGGTCGCTACTAAAGAGGTGACTATAACAGTGTCCTTGGTATGGCTTTTTATCGAGTTGCTAAAAAGCGCTCTTATTGTCATGGCAATGTTAGGGGTTTATATTTGTTTAGGATATTCTTTGGAACCGTGCCTGGCATCGCTTGAAAAAGAAGAGATCGATGTATAGTGAATGTATAACTATTGTATAGTTGTGTATAAGGGCGAATGATGTTAGCTTTTCAGCTATGTATAATCAAAACTGGGCAAAACGGGTGATCAAGAGTGTGATTTTGATGTTATTATTGAAAATGGCGGGTTTTAGCTTTGCGGAAGAGGCGTTTACCCTGGTGGGATTATTGCACGACGATCAGGCTTTGAACCGGGCACATGACGTGGAGTTGCAGGGCGACATCGCTTACGTGCCGGGCAAGGGAGGTTCGCTGGCCATCATTGATGTGAGCGATGTGACCAAGCCGAAGCTGTTGTCTTCGCTGTTTGGCATCGAAGGCATGGAGGATGCGGAAACGGTGTTACCGATGGGTGATATTTTACTCGTTGGAACTAGGGATTTCCTGGCGGTGGATGTCAGTGATCCACGGAACCCGAAAATTGTGAAACGGATTTCAGATCGTCCGCGAATTGATTTGATCAATGGAATGGCATTGCGCGGGGATTTCGTATTCTCTGCCAACAAAACAGGTTATGTCGGTGTGTTCGATGTCAAAAATCCGGCGAACCCCAAATTATGGGGAGTGCTCGACGCAAAGAAAAACGGTGAAATGAGGAAGCCACATGATGTTGCCGCTTTCGGAGATCACATCATTGTCGTTAATGCTGATCATGAAGCAATCAACAATGCGCAAGTTTATCGCGTGGCGGATGCGACGACTCACCAAATTCTGCCGGTGGATCAATGGAAGATTGAGAGCACGATAACCGGCAACGGGAAGTTAGGCGAAAATTTAAACGGGGCTAACCGGGTGGCGGTGACAGGTTCTTATGCGGGTATCGGGGCTTTTGTGCGCAGTAGCGTTGGGGTGATAGACCTCAAGGACCCAACGAATGCAAAGCAGATCGCCAATATGCCGGTGGTTGATATTGCGGCTACTGGTATGGCGGCTGTGGGACAGATCATATTTGCTGCGGGTGGCGAGGGAGTGGAAGCGATTGATATTTCGAATCCGGCGATGCCGGTATCCATTGCACAGTACCGTGCGGGAAAATTATTTCCCACCCGTCGTCTGATGATGGGAAAAACGCCACGTTTTGATAACGCGCATGACTTGGTGTACCGCGATGGTTATTTGTATGTGACTGCGCAAAATGACAATCAGCTGGGTATTCTCAAGGTGAACGATCCGCGGGTATTGGAATTGGTTAAAAAGAAGATGAAGTAGTAAGGGGTTCCTGCCGCAATATGTCAGAGGGCGTTCTATACATAAAGCAATGCTGATTGCTCTTGATTGCTTGGGGGTGTTTCGATGTAACTTGCAGCCATGAACAGGAATTTGGCATGCAGTTTTATTGTGACCCTTGTAATGAACGGCGGGCTTCTTTTCTAGAAACAAATCGAGCCATCACTGACCACTGCCTTGCAGTCCTTCAAACGCCACCAGGACTGGGGCTTGGTTTATCCGGTGAAGATTACTTTGAATGTTCGTGACTAGTATCGCCGTGTTTGGCGGGAGCCTGTTGCATGGCCTTGTGGTGGAAGAGCAGGTAGCGTTGGTAGTCTGCTGCCTTTTTAAGCTTTTTTCCTGCTTCCTTATGGCTGTGCAATTTCCCTTCGGACTGCGCCGTATCCAGTTCTTTAATGAAGTGTTTGAGCAGGAACGTCTGGTTTAACAGGTCCTGATTTTCCGTGTTCAGGGCAAACTGACGGGTTTTTGCGTAAGATTTTTCAAAAGCAGATCGCGCTTCCACATAGCGTTCGAGGTCGAAGCTCTCAACGGCTTCCCGCGCCGTCTCCATTGCCGAGAGGATTTCTCCATAGTGAATGACCTCTTGATTCACTCCCTTCGGGTCGACATTCAAGCTGGCTGAAAAAATGGAACGACTCGTTACGGTCCGGATCACTCGTTCGACGGATTCAGGATCGTCGTAAGTGATGGTTGAAGTGACGTCGATGGTATCGCCTTCACGGAATCCATGCGGTTGCAGTGCGAGCAACAGACCGCCGCGCTCGCCTGCGCGAAGGTTGCCGATTTCGACCTCATAACTTGCTTGCGGGCGTTCCAAAAATCGTCCGTAAATTTTGCTTATTTTGCCCCCCTTTGACACGGTGATTTTCACTCGAACGTTTTGGGCGACGACTTCCAGCAATCCCTTCAGTTCGGTTTGAAAGGCTGTAGGCAGTTCTTCCGCAGAGCGAACATAGAGGTAACGACCGCCACCGGCTTTGGCCAGAAGTTTGAGACGACTTTCATTGAACTCAGTGCTGCAACCGAGAGTGGAAATTCCGATCCCTCCGGCAAAAGCATTCGCTGCAATTTTGCGCATGGGCTCCGCTTCCAGAATGCCGCGATTCGCTTTGCCATCGGTTAAGAGCAATATATGGCGAACCTGGCCAGTCTCAGTCTTGCTTTTGATTTGCGCGATCCCTTCCAGTAGTCCGGCACTGATGTCGGTTACTCCGCCGGGAGAAATTTCCTCCAGTCGATGCAGTAGAAAGGCTTTGTTTACGACATGGCCAGCCGGTGAAAGCACAATGGCCCGTTCGTTGAAGGTAACGATTGATATGACGTCGCGCTCGGACATGTTTTCTATGACCGAGCGTGCGGCGCCCATGGCGTGCATGAATTTTTGTTCATTGCCCATCGATTTGGAGCGATCCAGAACCAGGGCAATATTAAGCGGGGGGCGTTTGTTGACGAGCGCATCGGTAGAAGTGAAATCTACCTTGAGTAACAGATTTGTTGCCGAGCCAGTGTTATAAGCAGTCTGGCTTAATGCGGCACGTAAGGCGACAGGCTCACTCGGCGGGGTGATTTCTAGCGGAGGAGCCGGCGAGTCTTGCGCGGATAAAAAGTGTGAACTGAAGAGAAAGGCCAACGCGATGACGCCGGAAGACAAGCAAGGATTGAGAGAGTCAGGCTTCAATTTTGGCCACCTTTTCCTTTCTCCGCATGGTGATGATCGGACCCTCCGTCATGTGAGTGTGCTGCC
>JAADHD010000354.1:6812-7414 GCA_013152075.1 Verrucomicrobiota bacterium
AAGCTTTGTTTGTCCGTAGCCGTGGATGTTTTAGGCGCGGGTTTGGGTGCCGTTTTGGTTTTTACCGGTATGGCCTCCGGAGCCTCATCGCTTGATCGCAATGTGCGGGGAATGAATAAATTGCTGGCGGGGACGGGTTGATTGCTTGAATTGTGTCCGTGGGCAGATTTTGAACCGGAAGTCGAGTTTCCCTGTTGGGTGGCAGGCGGTGCCCCGGATGGTGGGCGGTCGCTTTGAGCGTGGCTGTGTCCTGATTCCTGGGACGAGCTGGAGGAGGCGTGATTTGAATCCCCTTGATATGAGGCTTGGACATAATTGCGCGAGGATGTGCTGGAGTTAGGTTCGTCGTAGTACGATTCTGTAGGCGCGTAATCATAATACTGGTCTGAGGAGGAGTAGTAGGGATAGGACCAGGAAAAAATTCCGAAGGGGTAATAATTGTCGTAATAGCCGCCGTAGCCATATCCTCCATAGTATCCGTGACCGCCGAAACCATGACCGCCGCTAAAACCGTGCCCTCCATAGTATCCGTGACCGCCGAAACCATGACCGCCGCTAAAACCGTGCCCTCCATAGTATCCGTGACCGCCGAAACCATGACC
>JAADHD010000011.1 GCA_013152075.1 Verrucomicrobiota bacterium
AGACAACTTTGGCGCGGGCGTTGAAAATTGGTAAACCTATCCATTATTTGGATCTTGAGAGACCTTCGCATATCGCCAAATTGGTTGATCCGGAGTTGTACCTTAGCAAATTTACTGATCAGTTGGTCATTCTGGACGAAATTCAGAGAATACCCGAATTGTTCCCTGTGCTACGCAGTCTGGTCGATGAGCGTCGTAGAACGGGGGAAAAGGGGGCTCATTTTTTAATTTTAGGTTCGGCATCTCCCGAACTTATGCAGCAGAGTTCGGAAACACTGGCTGGGCGAATCAGTTATCTTGAGCTTCATTCGTTGAATCTATGTGAGTTGGAGAAAGCGGAAATTGAGATGGAGAAACATTGGTTTCGAGGTGGTTATCCTGATAGTTATCTGGCCGCTGATGATGAAATCTCTAATCAGTGGTGTGAAGACTTTATTACCAGCTATGTCGAACGCTACCTGCCACAAACCGGTATTACTGCAGACCCCCTACTTTTAAGGCGCTTTTGTTCGATGTTGGTTCATCAGCAAGGTAGTCCAGTCAATTTGAGCAAAATGGCAGGCTCATTGGGAATAGATGGCAAAACAGCCAGACATTATCTTAACCTGTTAGAGGCTTTGTTTCTTGTTCGTAGTTTACCTGCATGGAGCAAAAATTCGGGAAAACGATTGGTGAGGTCTGCAAAAATTTATTGGCGGGATACGGGAATACTGCATTCTCTTGCGGGTCTGCACAATTTGGAGCAATTGCTGGGGCATCCGCTATGTGGTCATTCATGGGAAGGTTATTGTTTGGAGCAAATTATTACCAGATTACCAAAAGGTTATCTTTGCAGTCATTATAGAACCCAAGCTGGAGCAGAAGTGGATTTGGTCATTGAGAAGCCTGATGGAGAAATCTTAGCAATTGAGATTAAGCGCACTTTATCTCCTAAGTTGAGCCCTGCGTATTTAGAAAGCCTAAAAACGCTGAATGCTACAAGAGGATTTTTTGTTATTCCAAAGGGGAAGTCTTATCCTTTGTCGGAATCAGTAAGCGCAATGGGTCTGCATGAGTTCCTTGATTGCGATTTTTTGATTTAAGGAGTTTTCATCGAGCCCGACTTACACTTCCGGCTGAGCTTGAGTGAGTGGTGTGTTAGAATCCAACTGAAGACAAAAATAGGTCAAACGAGCCAGTTGAAATGACCAATAAACGGTAGGGGCAGTATCAGTGAAAATCCTATCCCTTAAGGTTCTCCAAAATCAGTTGTCCTTCAGGCGCTTTTCCAGCCTGAACGCTGAGGATACCCGCGCATAGGGCGGGTAATTTTCTCCACTCTCTTCCGGGATGTAACGCCAATGTTTATACATCCACAACCAGGGGCTGGGATTTTTTCGGATATGTGCTTCGAAAGCATCCCAACAGGCCTGGACGATTTCCTGATCGCTTGCTCCATCATCCAATTTGAGCGGAGCGAGTATGTTGAGCTGGTATTTGCCATTTGGCAGCGGAGTGGTGAAGCCCGGGATGATGGGCAACTGGAGTTTTTGCTGTAATCCGGCGTGCATGGTGGTGACACAGGTTTTTAGACCGAAGCAGTCAATGATCGTTGCGTTTCTTCCGGGTTTGATAGTCAGGTCGGTGAGGAAGGCGGCATGTCCGCCGGCTTTGAGATTTTTGAACAGGCGCAACATCGCGCCGCTCTGTGGAATGACACGGTGTCCGCTGACTTCACGATTGGCGTTGAATAAATCAGTGAGCAGGGGGTTTTTAAAATCCTGAGCCACGACGGTAAAGGGAAACCCCCGAAAGCCCATGACCAGACTGGTCCACTCAAAATTTCCATAGTGAGGAGTGACCCAGATCGCGCCATTGTTCCGGGCCCGGTCAATGGCCTCGGGATCTTCGGTTTCGATTTCGACGTAGTTGAGATAATTTTCAGCGTTGAGGCGAGAGCTCCAAAATTGATCGAGCATGGTTCTGGCGAAATCCCGGTAAGCTTGTTTCGCAATTTCGCGCCGCTGTTCTTCACTGTGGGTTTCTCCGAATACCGAAGCAAGGTTGGCCAAAGCCGTGCGCCGACCTTCTGCATCGAAGCGGAAAGCCACGCAGCCGAGAGCATTCGCCAGCCACAGGATTCCCCTGCGCGGTAGTAGCGGAACTATCACCGACATTAATTTGATGGCGAGCCACTCGATGCGGTAGCGGAGCTGTTTTAAAGGACTGACCATGGGGAATATCGAATATTGAACAAGGAACAGATAATAGCCGGAAGTAAACAATATTTGAATTCAACAAAAACGACTTTGCAGATGAAGTGAGTGTTGCCAAAGGGTAAGGATCTGTAATCAATCAAGTTAAACATGCACCACGGCAAGCTGCTTTCCATCCTTCAATCCGTTTTCAACTGCCCAACGGCTCCTTTTCATGAATATCATGTGAGGGATCATTTGTTGAGTCTACTTGAGAAATTTCCGCATGTTTCGGTGGAGGAAGATGATTTTGGCAACTTGATTGCTAGGTATCAGCGCGGATCAAGTAAGGCTCGCTGGGCTTTCGGAGCTCATATGGATCATCCTGCCTGGGTGAACGACCCGAAAGGAAAAAAACTGCCCGAAGGGGGGCTGGACCCGCGTTTTCCAGATATGCGTTTTCTGGGAGGAGTGCCAAAATCTTATCTGCCGACCGGTGAAGTGGCGCATTTCGGCGAATTTGCGATGTGGGATCTGCCGGCTTTTGAATACGATCGTGAGAATGATCTAATTTATGGCCGGGTGTGCGACGATCTGGTTGGCTGTGTGGCCATAGTTGCTTTGTTCAGCGAATTGGAACGGCTGGAAGTGCCCGGCGCTTGTTATGGAATTTTCACTCGTGCGGAGGAGGTGGGATTTGTGGGGGCGGTGCATCTGGCCACCAAAGGGCGCTTGCCGGATGATCTGTGTTTTGTCTCACTGGAGACCAGTTCACCGCGCGGCACAGTGGAAATGGGCAAGGGGCCGGTGGTGCGGGTAGGGGATCGGCTTTCGGTGTTTGATGATGAAGCGACAGCGCAGTTATTATCTGCGGCAGAAAGTGGTGGGGTGGAGGTGCAACGGGCCTTGCTCGACGGAGGCGCTTGTGAAGCGACGGCGATGAACTTGTTCGGCGTTTGCGCGACTGGAATCTCGGTATTGCTTGGCAATTATCACAACTGCGCCCCCTCGGGACGGATCGACAGTGAGTATGTTTCACTGAAAGATGTGAAGTCCATGATTGCTGTGATCGTATCACTGATCGTGCACAGCGGAAGCCGACGGGATGGGGTCAAAAGCCGAAAAGACGCACGCGCCCGTCTCGAACAGAGATTGAAGGATTACGGTCCCTATATTCGAGCGACGAAGTGTCAATTTGGCGACAGCTGATACATAAAGTTTTTAACTTTTCGCCAGTGAGACATCAACCCCAAGGGTGCCCTGGAGGCTGTCGAGATACTCCTCGGGATGCTTCTCAATGTTTTCTAAATAAACTCTGATTTGTTCCAGATGTTCACGAATGTTGAGGCGTTTCGCTTCACTGGCGTAATAGGTTTTAGCCAGAAATTTTTCTAGTGATGAGACTTGAAAGATCAGAGTTCGCTTACGGAGTTCCAATTTTGCTTTAAGCCGGTCCTGATACCAATCGCTGGCTAGTACCGATTCTCGGTCAAAGAGGCTTCGGATTTTGGCATCCGTTAAGGCAAGGCCTTGGTAATCTCCCTTGGCCATGATGTGAAGCAGGGCTTTGAGCGGCGGAATGGCAAGTTCTATAGAGCCGTCTTCAAAATACCGTTGAGCGACCTGTTGTTGGGTTTCGCAGATATTACGAATTCCATCGATATAGTCCTCCTGGCTCTGCAGTTCCGGTTGCAACATTTTATCGGTAAAAACGGAAGATGGATTGTTGAACATTCGGCCGAAAAAGGTCTGCACAAAACTTTGTGTGATGCGGTATCCGAGACGGCTGGCGGATACGGTTTGGTCTTTGTCATCAGTAATGTCTTCGATTTTTTCCAGATAGCCTTGTTTGACCAGCCACTTGGGGTCGCGTTCATGCAGGAACATGCGGCTCCAGATTTCCGGAACCAGCAAGGAGACGTCGTGGTCAACTCGGAATTCCGGGCCAACATAACCTGCAGCTGTAGTGAATCCGTGAAAATCACTCGCGATATAACTGAGCAGAGCGGCGTTCAAGTCGATGACGGGAAGCAATGCATTGAAGGGGCCTTTGGTGAGGGCTCCTTCGGAGCCAGCGCCGGTGGTAGAGGGGGATTTCCCCGTCAGGCTGGCGATGAAATCCATGAACAATTCAGGCAGCTCCTGATAGTGAATGGGTCCGTAAACGGCCAGGGGCCGGATTCCGGCTTTCCGGTTCGAAGGGTTGTTACGGCGTCCGGACAATATGGCGTGCACGGGGTTCAGGACGGGCTTTTCTAGCGGGATGCGCCGGAAAAAGCGGGATCCGATTTCTGCCAAATATTCCGCCATAGGATTTTGCAAGTCAGGCCGGTTCTGCAAATAACGCGGATTTTTGCTGGGCTTGCCTTCTACGATCCGGGGATGCGCTGATGAGACAGTGTATTGAGGCGATTCGTCGAGTTCGGCTTCAGCGAATTCTTTTAATGTTTGTTTGAGCGGATCGGAAAAATGTTCAAAGCGAATGGAGTCAGCAACAAACTCACGGCCTTCTTCGCGTGTTTTGGGTTCGAAGTTGGAAAAGAAGTTTCCTCCTCCTGAAAAATCGAGTTCGGTTTGTTTGTCGTAACCGCGATGAATCGCATCATCCGGACGCTGGAAGAGTCGAAACTCACAATTTACAGCAAACTTATAAGCCGGAAATTTTAAGTCCGGGTGGAGCGTACTGTGATCCACTCTGCTGGCAGGAACGGTGACTGATGCAGTGATGTCATCCTCCCGCTGGAGTTTTGTCGCCGGGGAGAAATCTTTTCGCAGGCCAAACATCCGCCAGGAGCCGTCTGGTTCGAAGCCAATCCGGAGATACCGAGTTTTAACGATGGCGTGGCGATATTTTAACAGCGATCCTGGTTTTCCGTTGATCGAATCCACTTGGAAACGACGGCGCCAGTTGTTGCCCCAGTTCGGCTTCCAGTACCTTTTAAGTGTAAACAGGAAGTCGCGTACCGTTTGGGGAACGGTTGAAATGAAAGCGTTGTAACTTTCGGTAAACTCATTCGAAGGAGAGAATAGACGGATGACCGATCCCAGAGAGCGCTCAGGATCCAGAATGGAGCGACTTTCGGCTCCAGCGCGTTTAGGGTCTTTGTAGCGGTCGCCGTAATCCCGTTGCAGCAGCTTATCCACTTGATCTAAATCCGCCTCAAAATCGGCCATGATGACCGGGCCTTCTTCCATCGCATCACTCAGAGATTTGGATATTTCAGATTTTCCGCCACCGGAGACAGTGCAAGGTTTGTGACAGAAGGTGCCCTCTGCATTCGTGCCGACGAGGCGCCAGCGTTGACCGGCGGAAGGCTTTTGCATTTCCACTTTGTAGCCGGACGGCATCACGTAGGTGTGATTGGGCGATAGTCGAATGGATTGCTCGCCCCATTGTATGGTTTGTGCGTGCAGGTCGATGTAAACATTCTCCGGCAGATAAATAATATTGGGGAACTGGATATCGATGCCATAACCTTCGGGTTGCAGGGTCATTATCTCAGCGTAATTTTTCAACACAAAATCGAAGGTGTGATCCACCTCACGTCGATAGCTGCTGAGGTTGAAATCTTCGCCCAAGTCGAAACGAGGGAATACCAATGCACCGCCCGCGTGTTCTTCTTCAGCCAATCCATATAGATTCGCTGAAAAGCTGATCTGGGTTTTCACCTCCTTTTTACAATACCCGAAGTAGTTGTCCGCGATCAGGGTGACGATGACCCCTTTCTCGTCACGCGCGGTAATTTTGAAAGCTCCTCCGTTGTTATAAAGTTCATCATCATTCTCCCAGCACATATTCTGTGCTTTTTGGAGCTCGGTGGCCTCGCTGATGTGGGGAAGCCCGACATCTTTCTTTTTCAGTTTGGTGAGATGTGGAGCGAGAATGACGCAACCTGAATGTCCTGTCCAATGATTCACTTCCAGCCGGGCATCATTCTCCGGTAAAAAAGGATCGCCGGCGTTACCGAAGATCGATTCTACGAAGTCAAGATTTGCCATTAGATTTCCCGGTGCAAAAAACCGGGTCTCAAATGTTTTCTTCCGAGTAAATCCCGGCACTTCGGGACAGACGATGGGGCGAAGTAGAATCGAGGCAAAGGCATGCACGGGCTCATCTTCTTCTGAAGTGTAGGGGAGTACCATCAAGTCTTTGGGAGGATTTATCGCGGCCTTCAGCATGTGGGCAAAGGTGATGCGCGGCACTGAGAGCTTGTCACCGGCAATAGGCAATCCTCCTTCCGCAACATGGAATACGCCCTTTGTGGTGCGGCGGTCTTTTGCGGGATTGTGTAATACGCCCTGCCATGTTCGGTAGCTGCTTATAATATCCGATTCAAATTTATCAGAATTGGCAGGCAATGAGAGCAAGCGCGCAAGGCCGTGTTTCTCCAGAATCAGGGCATCGGGTAGCATCGATTCGTCCTTGGCAAAAACTTCTTCGGCATCTTCGCCGAGATACTCCTGCAGCCAATTGTGGATATGTTGGTCAGCTGGGCAACGGTGATCTTTGAGCAGACGCAGTTTCTCCTGAAAGTTTAGGATCATGGATCGCCCCATCTCCAAAAACGGATAATCCGCTTCTTCGCCGATGATGGGGTATCCCCGCGAGGCAAATTTCAGATTGATGTAATCGCGAAGATTTTTGTCTGCCGATTTGCCGGGTTTCCGATCTGGTTGAAAACCAAGACGTTCTTCAATTGCTTTTTTTTTCAATATTCTAGAAGGTGAACAATGGTGGGCGAAAACTTGATTTTAAGTTTTCTGTTTCGAATATGCGCCGGGTGTTGTCAAACCGGAGAAGATGTATAATTCGATTACTGTATATTACTTCGGCTGCAGGCTTGATCAAGTGTGAAGCACAAGATTACTGCTCCAGTGGGCGATTTAGTCAGGCAAAACGATGAATCGATCTAATATATGACCGGACGGAGAAGAAGGCGTGCTCGTGGATCGGGGGGCAGCTGAGCAAGAGGCGGAGCTGATGAACATCGGTAAGGGCGAATTTGTGGCCGAAGCTTAAGTTGCGAACCGGTAAAATTGATGGCAGGCTGGAGGCTACCGAAGATTTAGTGAGATCCGGTTGAGCAATCGACAAATCTCCTTATTTTCCTATATTTTCATAAAGCCAAGGTGGCGGAACTGGTAGACGCGCTGGATTTAGGATCCAGTGGGCTTAGCCCGTGCAGGTTCGATCCCTGTCCTTGGTACTTTTGCGAAAATATTCAGGTATTAATCTTAGAAGGGGATAACAAATTGAGCCATTCTAAATTAGAACTGATTACTTTTTTCCTGCCTGCGCCGGGGATCGATGTGATGAAATCAAAGGGGTATTCAGTCTGGATCAAAAAGGAAAGGGAAGATTTGATCAGGTCTTACTTCCTGAAACCATCTCGGTGATCAGGTCCGCTTCGGCTGCCATCCCAAAGCCACGACAGAAAGCCGACGGACAAAGCAGGAGGAGCTAGGAAATTTATTTAACTACGAAAGACAGGCATGTAGTTGTTCAAGAGTTTTTTTCAATAAGCGTTAATTTTTCTAAGTTACAAGAGATACCCCCGCTCCCCTGGGGGACGGGAG
>JAADHD010000212.1 GCA_013152075.1 Verrucomicrobiota bacterium
CAAAGAGCGCCCAGGTATCGAGCAACGTGACTTGAGGGTCTCCTTTAACGGCTGCGGCATAGAGTCCGTTGATTTTTTGAATTTGATCAGCAGGGCGCCTTTTGCTTTCCGAACTGGGAAAAACAGTACAGAGAATGATCGGCATTTTTGCATTGTGCTTTTTGAGTTCTGCGAGGATCAGCTTCAGGTTTCCGGTGGTACCTTCCGGAGAGGCTGCATCTTCCAAATCATTGGTGCCGATTAGAATGACGACGCCGGAAGGGTTGAGTGTCAGCACGTCTTCTTTCAGTCGGATCAGGACGCCGCGAGTGGTGTCACCGCTGATGCCGCGGTTGGCGACTTTGACTCCACCAAAACTGCCACCCATATCGCCTTTCCATCCTTGAGTGATAGAGTCACCGAGGAAGACGAGCGCGTGTTGGTCTTGCTGAATTTGCCCGGCCCACATCTGCCGCCGTTTTTGCCACAGGTTCTGGAACCATGCGTAACGTCGAATCGGACCCGCTCCGGGCAGGCCTTCGTCGCTTGAGGGGATTTGGAATCGAGCGGCGTCGGCCGGGTCGTTCTCGAATGCGCAGGAAGAGGACCCCAGAGAGATGAGAAGCAGGGAAATGATGAGAGTATGAATCAGCGGGCGCATTTTAATTATGTCTGTGTGATGGAAAGAGGGATCGTTTGGGAGTAGGTAAGGGCTCAGTTGCAGATATGCAGGTCAGGGGCGAATGGATTGAGTTCCATTTTTACTGGTTGCGATCATTTCTTCGATCATGCTGTTTACTGGCAGCCCGGATATCTGGTAGCCATCGTCTTCGGTCAGTAAATCGTAAGAACGTTCAACACCTCCGTAAATGACGATTGATTTTACGGTTTGGTCGTCAATACGGTCGCCGAGCTTAAGGTTTTTACTCCGTATTCCATCAATGCGGTGCATGTCACAAAGCTGAACAATTGCTCCATTTTCAAACCCGACGCGAAGAAAGCGTTCTGCGGTGGGATCTTCGGCATAGGCGTGAATTTGCAACACTCGAACAGTGCGGCCTTCAAAGCCAATGACGTTGTCGCCGGGTCGGATCATTTCGATCGGTCGTGGTCCATTCGGGGTATCGACAGCTGTTCCTTCCGGGATGCAGACCATCATGAGTTTAAGCGGGGCTAATCGTAAGGCGAGGGGGATTATCATGCCCACTGTTGAGCCGATAATACGGCATCCGCTTAATCCAAGTAAAAGCGCAGGGATGATGAGAAGCCGTAGGGCAAAAATCCTAAGTTTGATCATTTTATAGTGAAATGGATGAATGGATTAAATTGAATCGGCCCATAAAGGGTTAAATGAGCAGTAGAGTTTTGCCAAGTTTTCTTTATCAATTCAAATTTTGCTTTGAAATGAGGCTTTCTGCCTGAGCAAAATCCAAGTTTAAATCCCATTCGGCTTGGTTAGTGGCTTGAGTGAGCAATTGGCAAAATGAATGAAGTAGTTGGTCATTCAGGTGAAAGTCAAGCCCTTGACCGCGCATAGGATACATAGAAAGCAGACGTTCCCCTTTGGGGCCTTGTTTAATAGTGAGTTTTTCCACCAGTATAGGATCTTTGCCGAGGGGATAACTGTGACTTTTTTCAAAGGGAGTTTTGAAATCCGATTTGGCTACTGCTGCTTCATGTTTGAGCGTCATAGATGCGGCTTTGGTAGGCTCGCTTTTTTGTTTCTCTTCAGCTGATAGGTTGTTCTGAAGCATTTCGAGAAGAGCTTTCCATAATAATCGCACGTAGCGTCTGGTAAGAAAAAAACGGTATTCGCTTAATTGTCTGCCTGCAGAGGTGCTCAATCGAAATAACAGGCGGTCCTGATTTGGATAATAGGAAATTTGGAGTTGTCGGATTTGAGCCATGGTAAGAGAGCAAAATATTTTCGTATATCCTGAAGAATATACGAATAAACCGGCAAATATCCACCGTCCTTTCAGCAGGTTGTATTAGAAAATCAGGGCCAGTATTGGGCCATTTTCTGACGTAGGAAGATGGCGCTGCGCTCTAGTTGTTCGATGCCATCGACCCCGTCTTCTATACTGATCCAGCTCTCGGGATTGCGCTCAGGACTGCCAAAACCGGCGTCTTTGGCGATCTTGAATATGGCATCAAAATCATTGAGACCCTGACCAATTTCTCCGTGGCACAACCGTTGGGCATAACCTTCTGCTCCCATTTCTTCGGCACGCAAGTCTTCCAAAGTGCCCTCCTTGAGGTAGCGATCACTGGCGTGCATGGTTACGACACGTGGGGCAACACGGCGGAGTAATTCGAGTGGATCTTCACCCATCAGGTAGGTATTGGACGGATCATAATTGACTCCAAAATTGGGATGATCGATGCGACCAACAATGTCGCAGAAGATATCCATTGCCTGGGCGAATTCCGGAAACTTCCAGAAGTCATCTTTGTAATGATTTTCGATAATCAGTGTAACACCGTTATCAGCGGCAAATGGCAGGCAGGCTTGAATGCACTCAGTAGTATAAATGATGCCTTCTTCGCGAGTGAGCGAGGGGCGTTTCTGCCCAGACAATACCCGGCAGTAAGAACCGCCGAGGGCAGCGATCATGCGAATCCAGTTTTTTTGTTGCACCACCTGATCAACTCGAAAACCTCTATCGGGATGGGTGAAATCCGGAGAGCAGCATAACATCGGGATCACCATGCCCGTGTCTTCTACCTGTTGCCGAAACCCAGCCCAGTTATTCTCATCTTCCATTTCCAAAAATCCGGCATACCACTCCAGGCCATCAATATCCAGACTGGAAGCGATTTTGATCCATTCGGACAATTTCATGGAGCCGTCCTTGCAGAGAGCAGTCATGTAAGCTTTGGGGAAAGCGGCAAGTTTTGTCATAGTGAAAAGGGGAAAAGTGAGATCTTAGATCGGAAAGGCCGAATAAAGCAAGCCCACAAATAGGCTTTAACACTTGGGCGGATTACGACCGATGAGGGGGTATTGCTCGACGTCGAGCACTGAGCCGGAAACGGGTCCGGCTTCATCACTTAGGAAATAGACGACGGCAGCAGCGATTTCAGCCGGATCGAAGATGCGTTTGCTTGGGGCGAACATGGCTGGCAAATCGGCGGCCCAATCTTCGTTCATGCCCTGATCCTGTTTGCGTTGTTTTTCGTTTTCAGTGAGAATCCATCCGGGATTGACCTGGTTGACTCGGATTCCATTTTCACGGTGCAGGGTGTCACCGAGATTTCGAGTCATGGTCTGCATGGCGCCTTTTGCCATGGAGTAGGGAAGCAGCTCGGGTTCTCCGCAGTAGGCATTAATCGAGCCGATATTGACGATGTTGCCTTTGCTTTTTTCAAGATGAGGAACGAGGGCCTTGATCAGAAAAAAAGGAGCGCGTGCGTTGATCGACATGTAACGGTCAAATTTTTCTTCATCGGTGTCGTGAATGTTGCCGGTTCCGACGATTGCCGCATTATTCACCAGAGCGTCGATTTTTCCGAATGCATCTAGCGTGCATTGGGTGATTTTTTCCGCAGCGGATGCCTCTGATAGATCCTGAATGAGAATGGCTGTGTTGAGTTTTTCAGGATCGAGTTCTGTTTGGGTTTGCACTGCGAGATCCGGTTCCAGTCCATGAATAAGCACTTGCGCGCCTTCGGCCAGGCAATGCCCGGCAATGGCTTTTCCGATTCCGGTAGTCGAACCTGTGACGATGATGGTTTTGTTTGCTAGTCTCATTTGTAAGGATGTAAAAAAGGTAATTATTAGCGACTCCTTTTGTAGGGACGATAGATTTTGTAGGAACCGGAGACGATATGTTTTAAATCGAGGGTTTCCAGAAAGACTTTACGCACGCCATTGACGTTTTGGTGAGCTAACTGGAGTTGCGTGTTCTTCACAGCATAAATGATCGAAGTGTGGTTTGGATATCCCAGTTGTTTCCAGGCGGATCCGTTGCCTTTGCTCCATTCAAAACGAGTTGATGCAAATTGGATGATGTCGCCGGGAAGAATTTCTTCTCCTTTTTTGAGGGGGAAACCAAATTGATGGGGCTTGCGCCAAATGCTACCTGAAAAGTCGAGGGCCTGTTGGGCGAGATCCCAGCACTCGCCTCGCCCGACTTTGGTGCCAACAGCTTGTTTGGTGAAAGCGAGCACGTCTTTATTGGTGGCGACATAAGGTGATTTTTTTGCTGCAGTTTTCTGAACGGGATCTATCGCATAAATATCACTTGAGCATGTTGCCAGCAGGATCAGGAAAACACGAAGGCGGTGTTTCAATGGGGTGATGGCGATGTTAGTGACGCGATGCATGTTTGTGGGCAGAGGGTTCAAGCCTTGGGATTGTATCGAGATAGCCGCGGCAAGTCGATAGTGGAGTCCGGAGCATGAAATAGCCGACCGGCCAAGGTGATTCTAAGGAGTGAGAACAGATTTTACCACTTCGCCAGCGTGCATTTTCTCAAAAGCGGTGTGCCATTCTTCGATGGGCCAAGTGCCTCCAATGATGGGATCGACATCCAGTTTGCCAGAAGCCAACAAGGCAAGGACTCGTTCCCAAATTGGCCAGTTATGAGAAAATGAACCTTGTAGAGTTACGTTTTTCTGAATCAGGGGATCGAGTGAAAAATCGAGGGGTTTGGGCCCCCAGCCGACTTTGGTAATCCATCCGGCAGGGCGTACGAGTTCAAGGCTGAGCTTCAATGTGGGGGAAACCCCCGCGGCATCGATGACCACATCGGCGCCCATCCCGTCGCGCTCCTTAGCCCAGCTTTCAGCTTCTTCGCTACTGGTAAGAGCTGTGCAACCGTAGGATTGTGCAGCGATGTCGAGGCGATTGCGGTCCGATTGCAGTCCTAGGATCGCCACATCGGCTCCGCGGATGGCAGCGACAGCGGCACATAAAATACCGATGGTTCCCGGGCCAATGACTAGAACGCGGTCGCCAGGCTCCATGCGGGTATTGGTGACGACAGCACTGTAGGCCACGCAACAGGGTTCAGTGAGGCAGGCGCGGCTGAGCTCGAGATTTTCCGGCACATGATGCAGGCAACGCGCGGGAACGCGCACGTGTTTGGTCATCGCGCCGTTCACTCCGTAACCGAACCCTTTGCGATCCGGGTCAAGGTTGTAGAGGCCACGGCGAGTGAGGGGACTGTCATTGTTTATAATGGCTGCGGTTTCGGAAACCACGCGGTCGCCTTCTGACCAAGCGGTAACGGCACTGCCTGTTTCGAGAATGTGTCCGCCGAATTCGTGTCCGAGCACCACTGGATAATTTACTGGCCAGGAATGATTGGCAGTCCACTGATGCAGATCGGATCCGCAGACGCCTACAGCGGCAACTTCAAGCAGAACGTCATCGTCACCGATCTCTGGCCGGTTGAGTTCGCGGATTTCAACACTTCCGGGATCAGGGGCGAAATTAACAATAGCTGGAGAAGACATAATATTTGCTGATACAGGGTAAAAAATAAGTTCAGTCGGCCTGTCTGTGAATCGCTTCGCATATCATGCGCAGTGAGCCTTCAAGGTCACCGTCGGCAGTTTTGAAGGCGTCGGCATCGACAGTGAGTGGGGCGCCGAGGACGACGAGGGGAGCGCCATATTCCGGGCACTGAATGGCTTGTTCCAAGGTGAGCCCCCCAACCGCTTGAACCGGCACTGAGACGGCATCGACGATTTCGCGTAGCTGATCGAGGGGGTTGGGCATGCGTTCTCCACGGGCAGCGATGCCGCGGCGTTCGTCGTAACCGATGTGATGAATGACATAAGCACAGCCGAGATCCTCCAGACGTTTGGCGCCGGCGACCATATCTTCCGAGGCGAGATTGTCGCCCATGACACCCACGCCAAAATCTGCCCCTGCTTTGACGACGCATTTGATTGTTTCTTCGTGAGCTTGTGACATGACCACGACATGAGTGGCACCTGCTTTCGCCATCATCTCGGCTTCAAGGTAACCACCATCCATGGTTTTGAGATCGGCAACTATTGGAGTGTCCGGAAAACGTTCACGCATGGCGCGAACTCCATGTAGTCCTTCGGCTAAAATAAGCGGGGTGCCAGCTTCCAACCAGTCCACCCCAGCGCGCAGAGCCATCTCTGCAGTTTCGAGAGCTTCTTCAATATTGGTCAGGTCGAGAGAAATTTGGACGATGGGTTTCATAGTTGCGGTGTTTGTCTGCTTGACATATGACGGGAATCCGGGTAATGATGCAACGACAAATACTATGCGAAATACGACATCATATCAGCCGCGTCATCGTGCCGAGCGCAGTGCTGCGGAGATGAGGGGATGGCAGGAAAAGCGGGAGCAATGGGTGGTGGACCTTGATCCATCCGCTTTGTTTCATGGGATGTTTGATCACCTGCCAGGCTTGCACTTCTTTTCCAAAGACAAAGAAGGTTATCTGATGTTTGCCAGTCGAGGTTTGTTGGATGTTTACCGGATGAGTGATGATCTCGAAATATTGGGACGAACTGATTTTGACCTGAACCCTGACATAATGGCTCAGTCCTATGTGGACGACGACAGGCTTATTTTGTCTGGAGA
>JAADHD010000213.1 GCA_013152075.1 Verrucomicrobiota bacterium
ATTCCAGGACACGGAAACTGTTTTTGTTAGCTACTATGTAAAGTACAGTAGCAACTGGGAAGGCTCGAATTTGGCGTTCCACCCTCACGAGTTTCAGCTGTTAACAAATTTGGAATCTAATTGGGCGGGGCCAGCGGAGACTCGTCTCACAGCCTACATCGAACACAATGAAGGCGTGCCCGTACTGGCCATCCAGGATACTTTGAATGTCGATCAATCGCAGATCGGTGTCGACCTGACAAATATCACAGAGAATCGTGGAGTAGCTGGTTGTAACGGCAACACCGACGGGTATTCCGATACATGCTATTCGTTTGGTGGAACCAATCGAAATGGGAAAATATGGCGAGCAGAACAAATTTATTTCTCTGACGACCCGGGCCCTACTTATAAAAACGACTGGCACTTCATTGAGGCACAATTTGCATTGAACAGCATTGCCCAAGGCAAAGGCGTCCCAGATGGTGTTTTGCGCATGTGGTACGATGGTGACCTGATCATCGACTATCAAGATGTGCTCTTCCGTACGGGAGAAAACCCGAACATGAAGTTCAATCAGTTACTTATTGCGCCCTATATCGGCGGCTCCGGTTCGCCCATCGACCAAACTTTTTGGGTCGATGAATTAACTATTTCCACGACAAAGAGCGCAATTGGAGGAGCAGCGGAGGCCGACTTCGACGGCGATGGCAACGTCGATGGTGCGGATTTGACGATTTGGGAAGGGGCGTATGGATTGAGCAATGCGGCCGACGCCGACGACGATGGCGATAGCGACGGTGCCGACTTTTTAATGTGGCAACGTCAGTTTGACGGCAATCCTGGCGCGGCTTCATCGATTCCCGAACCAGCTTCCGGAGCCTTTTTTGTCCTTGCCGCAATCAGCCTCCTCGCCGGGAGACGTCGCTCGCATCGCTGATGCCCTATTTAGCCGCATGGTACTAGCTGATAGAACCACTGGCCGGATAACCACTTCTGTCAGCTAGTATCCCCATTCTAAGAGTTGTCAAAGCATGCGTGCTTTGTCAGTATTAAATGTCAAGGTCAAAGCACGCGGAGTTACGAATGAAATTAGTTATTGCACTTGCTCTCATGTTTTTATCATTCCCAGCTTTTGCCACGGACATTTTTAAGGATTCTTTTGAGTCTGGCGATTGGTCAGCAACAAACAGACAAGGATTTCGTTGGACAGAAAAAACGTGGACATCCATTGTTTCGCAAACACAGGAATTAACTTCTGACGGTAAGACACAAGCGAAAAAGAACGCCGCTTCATTTCCAGGTGATGATTGGACAGCAAAGAGTGGAGAGTATTGTTTGCGCTTTCGTTATGGTGCTGGTAAAGACTGGTCTGAGCAGCGATTTAATATCGGCACGCCGATGAAAGACATCTGGATTCGATATTGGATTCGTATTCCTCTCAATTATAAATTTGGCCCAAAGGGGTATCCCAACAAATTTTTTTCGTTATGGACAGATGGATATAGTGGCAAGGGTGACGGCTCGACCGTGTGGTTGAGTATGGCACGCAGGGACGAGGGCGATTGCTCCGTGTGGTGTACCTGGAGTCAAGGCGGATACACCAATAGCACCCGAGCTCGTCAAGATGTCCCATTTTTCACAAGGGCTGATCGTGGTAAGTGGATGCATGTGTTGCTGCACTTTAAAACGGAAACCTCTCCAGGAGCCAGTGATGGAGTTCTTCAGACATGGCGACGTTGGGACGGCGAAAAGGAATATAGCAAATTGCATGAAGTTCTCGATGCACCGTTAAAAATACCAAGTCAGGGGCCAAACGGCTTTCAGTCGGGGTACCTGCTGGGCTGGGTCAATGCGGCTTTTGAAGAAGACACAGAATTTTTGATCGATGATTTTGTGATTTCTGATGCATCGCCAATGAAATACCTGCTCGAGGAAGCTGGAACTGACATGAAAGGAAAGTAGACATGAAAACAAATAGAGTAAAATCGTTACTCACATCAATGTCGTTGTTTTTAGGAGTTACCAATGCATTCGCGCAGGGGACATTTTATGTCGATAAAAATAATCTGTTAGCGTCTGACACAAATCCCGGAACAGAAGCACTGCCGTGGCTAACTATCCAAAAAGCCGCCGGCTCTTTGACTGCCGGTGAGACGGTCTATGTTAAAGAAGGGGTTTACACGGAACCAGGGGCCGTAAACAGGGGTATCCAACCACAAAATTCAGGAACCTTAAATAACCCGATCACCTACGCAGCGTATCCGGGGGACGTTGTTAAAATTGACCAGCAGAACACCGATATGGGTTTTTATCTAAGGTCTAAAAGTTACATCACCATTAAGGGGTTTGAAATATTCAATGCCCATATAGCTGGCATAATAGCAGCCGATCAATCGGTCCCTCGCAATGCTTCCATTATCATAGAAGATAATTACATCTATGATGTTGGCGCAGCAGTGGGGAACAATGTTGGCGGCGTTCGCCTGGACTCGTGCGAAGGGTGTATAGTAAGAAACAATAGAATCCGTGATATCCGGATTAACGACGGCGCTCAGCAAACAAACAGCGCAGGCATCCATTCCTACCGTATGAGCAACTCCGTCATAGAAAACAACAAAATATGGAACTCCTACAACGGCGTCTTCTTTAAGCAAGCAGACTTCGAGGGCAAAGGAGACGTTACCATCCGACGTAATATTATTCACAATGTTGTTGAAGGTGTTCGATTTACCGTGCAAGGCTTTGGCTTTCCAGGACACCAGGAAGTCACCGTAAAAGAAAATCTGTTTTATCAATACTCCGCGGGAATATGGGCTAGGGTTAGCGAATCAAGTACCGAGAGCAGCGGGCTCTATATCAGCAATAACACTTTTGTTGATGGGGCTCCGTACCCTCTTGAGCCCGCCGTGAGTTTTCTTATCAATGGGTATACCGATGTGCAGATCTGGAATAATATTAGTACTGCCGGGGCTGTTGTCGAGCTACAGCATCTCACGACTGCATTTAACTATACCAGTGAAGTCTCCTACATGGACTACAATTTGTATGATCCCTCTGCTGTCTATAGAATTGATCGCTATGGTAGGTTTCTAACTCCTGAAATTGAATATCAAGTTTTTGATAATATCGCTGATTGGACTGCCGAAGCGGCTGATAGTGACATGATGATTCTACCGCCAGATGCAAATTCCCTGACGGACCCTCCTCTGTTTGTCAATGAAGCGGATCGGAACTACAGACTACAGCCAAATTCGCCAGCGAGAGGTGCAGGAAAAAATGGTGAAGATATTGGGGCATACAGCAGTGACGGTATTATTATCGGACCCTATGGTTCAACGGAAATAGCAGAGGCCGACTTCAACGGCGATGGCAACGTCGATTGGATGGATTTGACGATTTGGGAAGGGGCATATGGATTGAGCAATGCGGCCGACGCCGATGGCGATGGCGATAGTGATGGTGCCGACTTTTTAATGTGGCAACGCCAACTGGACGGCAATTCTGTCACGGCTTCGTCGGTCCCCGAACCGGCCTCCGGGGTATTCATGGCGATGGCCTTATTGAGTTTGACACTGCTTCGAGGTCGTAGGATGTTTTGATGAACGAGACGAATCAGTCAGTAGAATGAGTCCCGATGCACAGGAGATAGCATAATGAACAGTTTTTATTGTCGTCCCGCCCTGATTGCGGTAATCCTGTTAGGAGGAAGCGATTTCCTCTTGGCACAAGGTATTACGACCACGCGAATCGCCTCGGGACTCAACAACCCGATCTACGCCACCGCGCCACCCAATGATCCAAGCCGCCTTTTTATTGTCGAGCGGGGGATCAACGATGGCACGACCCGAACGGGCAACATTAAGATCCTCGACTTGAACACGAACACCGTCTTGCCGACACCTTTTTTGACGATTCCCGATCTCTCACCTTTTGGACAATCGGAAGGTTTGTTCTCGATCGCTTTTCATCCCAATTACGAGCAGAATGGATTTTTTTATGTCAGTGCGATGGATGAAAACCGCGACACAACCATTCGGCGTTACCAAGTCTCCAGTTCAAATCCAAATGTTGCCGATCCGAATTATGTTCCGATTTTGGAATATCCTCAAAGACCGAGTCACAACAATAGCTGGATAGGATTTAGCCCCGATGGTTATCTTTACATCAACAACGGAGACGGGGGTGGCGGCCCTTTTGATCCCGATAACAATGCCCAAAACATCAACAATCTCTATGGCTCGGTCTTGCGTCTTGACGTAGGAGCAGATGGATTGGCAGACGATTTCCCAGCAGATTCGCAGCGTAATTATGCCATTCCTCCGTCCAATCCCTTTGTCAACCAAGCGGGTCTGGACGAGATCTGGTCCTACGGCCTTCGGAGTCCTTGGCGAGCCAGCTTTGATCGCGAGACGGGAGACTTTTACCTCGGTGATGTGGGACAGAACACTCTGGATGAGCTCAACTTTCAAAAAGCCGATAGCGCTGGCGGAGAAAACTACGGCTGGCGCCTTCGCGAAGGAACCATCCCGACGCCCCCTTCCTTTGTGAGTGTTGGAGGTTCCAAGCCTCCTGGCAATGTGGACCCTATCTACGATTATCCGCAAGGCTTTGGTAGCGAGCAAGGCTTTTCTATCACGGCCGGGTACGTCTATCGTGGTCCCATTGCTGAGCTCCAAGGAAAGTATTTCTTTGCCGATTTTGTCAATCCCCGAGTTTGGTCTTTGGAAGTGGATGTGGATGGGCTAACTCCCGACCAGTACGATGGCACAAATTTCACCGAGTTCACCGATTGGACCGACCAGTTTGCTCCCGACGAAGGGAGCCTCGAAGCGATTGTTTCGTTTGCCGAGGACTCGGTAGGCAATCTCTACATCGTTACCTTTGGTGATGTGGCAGGCGGGGAAAGCAGCGAAGGTGCGATATTTAAAATCATTCCAATTATTCCTGAGCCTTCATCATTACTCCTCTTTGCTACAGGAACGATTGCTTTATTATCTCGGGCGTCACGACGTCGACAAAAGGTAACAATATGAGTATTTCCGATGTTTTGAGGTGGCAATACTGGTCACTATTACCCATTGCACTACCTTGCTTGAGGCTCGTTAGTCTTGCTTGAGGCTCGTTAGTTTCGCGCAGGATCGGTTTTCGATGGATGACTTTTCGACTATCGAAAAGATCGACATACACTTTCATCTTGCGAGCAATCCCTGAAACAAAAGGAATGTCGCTTGAAGAGATTGAAGAGGTGTGGCGAGTCTATTCAATCAGAGTCGCCGAATTTCTGTTTTGCAAGCAAATCTTTGTCAAGGAGCACTCGCGATGCGTTTCACAACGACCTTTCTAACCACGGCCCTCCTGGTGGTATCATGTCAAATACTGCCATGCCCAATGGCTCACGCGGCCGATTGGCCTCAATGGCTTGGGCCTAATCGCGGCAGTGTTTGGCGAGAAGAGGGAATCGTTGCTGAACTTCCAGACGAACTGCTCATAAAATGGCGTGTTCCTGTGGAACTGGGCTACGCGGGGCCTGCTGTTGCGGGAGGGCGTGTGTTTGTGTGCGACTATGTCCGCAAGACAGGAGATATCACCAACACTCCGGGCGGCCGCGATCAACTGGAAGGAAGCGAGCGTATCCTTTGTTTCGACGCGCGTACCGGAAAGCAACTCTGGAAGCAAACTTATAATCGCCCCTACAAAATGTCCTATGCAGGCGGGCCACGTTGCACTCCGACAGTTGACGGAGAAAGAGTCTATACGCTCGGCGCCGAAGGCGACTTGCTATGCTTAAATACCAGTACAGGGGCGATCTTGTGGAAGAAAAACTTTCTGGAAGACTACGATGCCGCAACTCCTTATTGGGGGAACTCGGCGCATCCACTGGTGGATGAAAAAAATATTTACTGTCTTGTCGGTGGAGAAGGAAGTGTAACGGTCGCTTTCGACAAACTGACCGGGACAGAAGTATGGCGGGCCCTTTCCGCAAAAGAGCCAGGCTATTGTCCGCCTACGATGATTGAGCATAAGGGAATTCGACAACTGGTTATCTGGCACCCAGAATCTATCAACGGATTGAATCCGGAAAATGGCAAACTGCTCTGGTCCGTGCCTCTCGTGCCCAATTACGGCATGTCGGTTACCGCACCACGTCAACTCAATGACACTCTGTATGCCAGCGGCCTAGGGCATGTGGGAGTGCTGCTCGATTTGAACAAGTTGGGAAAAATCGCCAAATTGAGCGGGACGAGTGCCCCTAAAAACAGCGCCCCTAAAAACACAGACGGGAGTGCGGCGATTCTGTGGCGTGGGAAGGCCAAGCAATCCGTCTATTGCTGTAACAGCACACCCTTTTTACAAGACGATATGATTTATGGTTGCGACAGTACGTCGGGGGCGCTCATCGGTGCCCGACTGTCAGACGGAGAGCGGCTGTGGGAAACCTTCCTACCCACAACCGGCCAGCAGCGAGCTTCGCATGGCACTGCCTTTATAATTCGGCACGGCAATCGCTTCTTTCTGTTTAGTGAACAGGGGGACTTGATTTTGGCTCGGCTCACCAAGGAGGGATA
>JAADHD010000239.1 GCA_013152075.1 Verrucomicrobiota bacterium
TCGAGTCGATAACACGACCTGAAATTTACCGGGTTTTTGATGGTGAATTTAGAAAGGTGAGAATGGGTAAGTTTAGCTATGCAGTGGTTTTTCGAGTAAAAAACGACGAAGTGCAAGTGCTTGCCGTGATGCATTTGCATCGTCGTCCTGGTTACTGGAAAAACCGGGTAAAAGACTGAATTGGTTTCCTTATTCAGTCTGTCAGCGGGGTGACTTTCACATCGTCGATGTAATAGGTTCCTACCGTATCCACACTCGACCAGATCATGACCTTCATTGAGAGCATGCCGGCGGGAATCGTAAAGGTTCCGGAAAACGTTTCCCATTGATTGGTGGAATTGGAGGCTGCCTTGATATGATTGATCATGCCCTTGCCGCTGGACTCGGTGTTAGGGTAGCCACTGATATAAAGGGCGATCCCGCCTTTTTTTGAGAGCTTGCAAAATACCTTGTTTTCAATCCGGTAGCGTTGCCCTTCCGCAACAGCGAAGGGCGGAGAGTAAGCTCGGCGATGATCTTTACCGGGCGCAGCCATTTCGAATTTTAGGGCTGAATTTCCAGAGTTGGCTTTATCTGTGGAAAGGGAGACTTCATTTTTAGAGAGTTTCCAGGTGGAAGCGCCGTCATCAAATGCCCAATGGAATGCCTTTCCCGGTTTGGCTTTTGGTTTAGGTTTCGCCTTGGGTTTGGGAGTTTTGATGCCAGCGGATTTCACTAGGAAGTCGGCGAGCTCGGTGGCGATGATTGCGTGGCCCTGTGCGCTCGGGTGGGCTTGGTCGACGAAGAAGTTTTCGATTTTATCCCGGCCGAGTTTTTTCATGATCTGATTGAGATCAAAGAGGGGCAGGTTTCTTTTCGTCGCGACTTCCCTAACCGCGTCAGCGTAGTCATCCATCACAAAACGGGAGCCGGTGCCGGGCGTGGTGGCGAAAGGGAGGATGGCGGTTTTGCCCTGCGTTTTTTGGATCACTCGTTCGATGTAGTCGTCCATCGAGTTCTTGAAATGCTCTTTGGTGAAAATGTTGCTCTTGTCATTGTAGCCATACATGACGGTGACCAGATCGGGGGCATTGCCGGCAAAATCCCGTGGTATCCAGGCTCGACCATCACTGGATTTCGCTCCGCCGACGGCGCGGCTTTCGACAATGATGTCATCGTATCCCAACCACTCGCGCAAGATCTTTTGAGTAAGGGTGGCGTAGCGTTGGCTGTCCTTATTCGCCAGACCGGTGCCGGCAGTAATGGAGTCACCAATGCAGACAATGTGAATAGGTTTTTTATTTTTGAGTAGTTCGAGAACGGAAGAGAAAGCGCGTGCCTTATTCGCAGCGGGAGTTTTTTCGACCTGTTCTTCGATCTGAACCTGATCGATGCTGTAGCTGTGTTTGGGAATTTTGTCGTTGTTGAAATAAATTGACCAGCGACTGCCAAAACGCAGGGCTTTGATTCCACTGGGCGGAAGCGCTCCCGCTGAACCGATGGCATCGTATTGGCCTTCGGGTACGAGAGCTGACCATGGGATGGTAATTTTGTGCCACTCGGTGTTGCGTAGAGGAAAATAATAAACGTAGGAGTAAGCGCCGGTGGGGCGGTCGCCGACAGACAGGCAGCCAAATAGATCTGATCCGTCTCCTTTGACCATGAAGGACAGGCCTTCGTATTGATCCCAGGCAGGACTGCCTTCAAGCGGGCGGGCGCTTAGTTGTTTAAAGATCATGCCAGGCAGGTTCACTTGAATGGCGCCATCGTCGACCGCTGCCGAGTCCGCTTTTTTAAAAGAAGCGGACTTGCCGTAACTGTTCCAGCCACCGAGATTTTCAAAATTTTCCAGAACTACCGGGGCGCTAAAGCCGTGGGCAATAGTCAATGTAATAAGAGAGAGTGAGAGAAACAGGGGGGATCGCATCATGAATCGGGGGGGTATGGTTATTCGCAGGTTCCTTGTATGCCAGAGAATGTCAAATGTGGCTTAGGAGTTGATCGGGTGTGTTCATCCGGGAGGGAATCGAGGCCAAGGATAATCAACTTATGATACAGATCAAGAGTGTAGGCGTTACTGCAATCTGGTCAGGAGTGGTCGCGACGACTTCTTTGCTGATCGCAAAATTTACTGTTGGTCTCAGAGTTCCTGAACAGGAAGAATCCGAGGGGCTTGATACTCATACGCACGGGGAAGCTGGCTTCAATTTGTAAGCGAGGTAGAACTGTGTTTGGAGGAAGAAGATGTTTAACCGCGGATTGCGCGGATGAGCGCGGATAAGAGGAGAAATAGGAAAGAGGGCTTTTTGAAGAGACAATTCACTGCCAAGGTCAATGGGGGTTTTACTTGGTGGTTATTTTTTGTCGCGTTCTTTTTTATTTGCGGGTTTGTGAAACTCTGTCCACGCTTCCCAGCCGTGGGGCTTTCTGCCGACGTATTCAATGGTATCGAAAAAAGAGGCCTTACCGTTCATTCTTGGGTCCCCTTCATCTTTGAGTAGGGTCTCCATTTTGCCGCGCAGGGTGGCGATTTCTTTTTTGTATTCGGCGTTATCAGCGAGGTTTTCCATGCATCTGGGATCGGAATCAATTCGGTAGAGCTCTTCCTCCGGTCGTTTACCGAAAGACATGCGGTAGAATTTGTCGAACTTGCTGAGGATGACGCTTTTGGTGGGGCTGTCATCGCAGTTGCGGTAACCGGTTTCAGGATTACCAGCGGGCCAGCGGTCGGCTTCATAGTTGCGGATGTAGAGGAACTCGCGGGTGCGGATCGCGCGCACCGGATAACCGACGTCATTAGGGCGGCCGATGTCATGCCGCTCCTTGCCGACCAGATGAACATCACGCGAGGGATCGATCAGGCCTTCTTTGTCGGACAATAAGAGATCCATGAAACTTTTACCGGTCATTTGCGGATCGGGTTTCAACCCGGCGGCTTCCATGATCGTGGGGGCGTAGTCGCGCACATTAATGAAGTCGTGAATCACTCTGCCGGGTTTCACTTTTTTGCCCCAGCGTACGGCGAGCGGCAGGTGAAAGCCGTCTTCGAGGATTTGGCCTTTTACTCGCGGGAAAGGCATGCCGTGATCCGAGGTCACGATGATGAGGGTATTTTCCAGTTCGCCGATTTTTTCGAGATGATCGACTATGCGGCCCAGGTGGGTGTCGAACCATTCGACTTCAACTGCGTAATCGAGCATATCGCTGCGCACTGTGCGATTATCCGGGAAGTAGGGTGGCACTTCGACGTCTTTGAGATTTTTTCCTTCGCGTAGTCCGGACCCATCTTCATACGAGCGATGCGGTTCGTAGGCGCCGTACCAAAAACAGAACGGTTGGTCTTTTTTCCGGTCTTTAAGAAATTCTTCGAAATTGGCGGCGTAGTTAATAGATGAAATTCCGCGATGAGGGGATTTTGATTTTATTTTCTGGTATTCCTTGCCAGCCGGATTGTGTTTGTAACCCGAAATTTTGTAATCACCGGGCCCCCATCCTTTGCCGGTGAGTCCCACGTGATATCCTGCTTTTTCCATCAGGGTGGGGTAAACTTTGAATTCCTTGGGGAAAATGGTGAAATGGTTGACGGCTTCTTTTAATTGCCAGGAATTGCGACCGGTCAGAATGCTGGCGCGGCAGGGGCTGCATTTGGGATTGGAAGTGAAGGTGTTGGTGAAACGCACGCCTTCGTTGGCGATGCGGTCAAAAGAGGGGGTTTTCACCCAATCACAGCCATTGACGCCTGCATGCTCGCCTGACCAATCGTCGGCAATCGCGAAGACAATATTGGGACGCTGGTCGTTTTTGTCTGCAGCGTGGCTCAGGGGGCAGAGGAGAGAAGTCCCGGTGAGTATTGTCAAAAACAAGGCGCAGTGGATTGGTTTCATGGGCAAAAGGTAGGGGAGGCCTATGCAAGAGCAAAGGTTTAGGTCGATAATTCATCTACTAAAGCCGACGCTAAGTGAATTCTTTCCCATATCCTTTTGCATTCCAATTCGCTTGCGTAGAAGGTATGTCCTCCTTTGAAAATGATTTTCAATACCCCCCGAGTTCTACTGTTGCCTAAACTTCAACGACGTTTGCTTGTTACGTTGATGGCACTCGTCTGTTTGATGCTTGTGACAGACCGTGCTGGTGCGGCAGATGGAAAGAAGCCTAACTTTGTTTTTTTGCTGGCCGATGATCTGGGATACATGGATGTGGGTTTTAATAATCCCAATACTTTTTACGAGACCCAGCATCTCGATAGGCTTGCTCGCTCGGGTATGATTTTCACGGATTTTTACGCGGCTAGCCAAGTGTGTTCGCCGACTCGAGCCAGTATCATGACGGGCAAGTACCCTGCCCGCACAGATACGACGAATTTTTTCTGTGGTAAGCGGGAAGAAAAGTTTTTGCCTGCTGAGTATAATTGCCAAATGGAGCGGGAAGAAGTGACGATCGCGGAGGCGCTTAAGGAAAATGGGTATAAAACTTTTTTTGCAGGCAAGTGGCATCTCGGTCCGAATGAAGGGCATTCGCCGACGGATCAGGGTTTCGATATTAATAAAGGCGGTGGTGAAAACGGTTTGCCGAGGAGTTATTTTTCGCCGTATAAAAACGTTACCAATTTGCCGCCGGGGCCGGATGGGGAATTTCTCACTGACAGATTGGCGAAAGAGGCCGTTCTGTTTCTTGAGTCTTCAGCTAAGTCAGAAGATCCATTTTTGCTTTATCTATCCTTCTATTCGGTGCACACGCCTTTGATGGCGCCGAAACATCTGGTAGAAAAATACAAATCCAAAGCGGAGCGGATGGGTTTGACTCAGGAAAAAGGTCGCTGGGGAAGTGAGCGACAATTATTTTTGAATCAGAAAGAGGATATCAGGAAAGTTCGGATTCGTCAGGATCATGCGACTTTCGCTGCGATGGTCGAGAGCCTGGACACAGCAGTGGGTAAGGTGTTGGACAAACTGGATGCGTTGGGCATGAGGGATAACACCGTGGTGATTTTCATGTCGGATAACGGCGGGACAGCGACTTCCGAGGGGTGGCCGACATCGAATCGTCCGCTGCGTGGAGGCAAAGGATGGATGTATGAGGGTGGGATTCGTGAGCCGATGATTGTTCGCTGGCCGAAGGTTACGCCGCCTCAAACTCGGTGTGAGGTTCCACTAATCAGCACGGATTTTTATCCGACTATTCTGGAAATTGCCGGACTACCGGCGAAAAAGGAGCAGGCAGTGGATGGTAAGAGTTTTGTGAAGTTATTACGCGATCCTTTTGGTCGGTTTGAGCGTGCGCCGCTGTTCTGGCATTACCCGCATTACAGTAACCAGGGCGGGTTTCCATCCAGTGCGGTTCGCGCAGGGGATTACAAACTCATCGAGGATCTCGAAGATGGAGAACTCGAGCTTTATAACTTGAGAGATGATATTTCAGAACATAACAATCTGATTCAGCTGTATCCGGAGCGAGTCGAGAAGATGCGCCGCATGCTGAGTGATTGGAAAAAAAGCGTCGGAGCCAAACCTCTGCGACCGAATCCGAAAACGGGTAATGTGAAGCCGGGCCGGGATTCGAAATCGATGAAGGAACTCTGAATTAAGAATTAGGAATTATTTCTCCCACAATCATGATTCGTTTGATTCTCATTACTCTCTTTCTGGCGCAAAGCGTCGTTGTTGGTTGGGCTAAACCCAATGTGTTGTTCATCGCTGTGGACGATTTGCGTCCGGAGCTGGCTTGTTATGGTAAGTCGCATATCAAATCGCCGAATATTGATAAGCTGGCGCAGACGGGATTTCTATTTGAGAGGGCTTATTGCATGGTGCCGACTTGCGGGGCATCGCGTGCGAGTTTGATGACGGGCATTCGTCCGTCGCGCGGACGGTTTGTTTCTTATCTGGCTTCGGCGCAAAAGGAGACGCCGGGTATAATGACTCTTAACAGCCATTTTAAAAACAATGGTTATTACACGGTGTCGAACGGCAAAATTTTTCATCACCGCGAAGACAATGCGAAGGGCTGGTCGGAAAAAGTTTGGCGTCCGACGGGAAATGGGATCGGTTACCGGCTTGAGAAAAATCAGAAGATTCACAAAGAGCGGGGCGAGATGAAAGGCCGAAGGAGACGGGGGCCGCCCTATGAGTCAGCGGATGCCCCTGACCTGGATTACCCCGATGGACAAATTGCGGCAAAAGCCATCGATGACCTGCGACGTTTGAAAGACAAGGAAGAGCCGTTTTTTCTGGCGGTGGGCTTCCTGAAACCTCATCTGCCTTTTGTTGCCCCGAAAAAATACTGGGACCTTTATGATTCTGACAGTATTCAATTGCCGGATAACTATTACGCTCCGAAAAACGCCCCCAAAGAGGCGGTGCATACGTCGGGCGAGTTGAGGGCTTATGCGGGAGTGCCCGCCAAGGGGCCGGTTTCGGATGAGATGGCGCGTAAGATGATCCATGGTTATTACGCCTGTGTTAGTTTCACTGATGCCCAGGTGGGCAAGGTGCTCGATGAACTGGAAAAGCTGGGATTGGCAGAGAATACCATCGTCATACTCTGGGGCGATCACGGCTGGAATTTGGCGGAGCATACCATGTGGTGCAAGCACAGCTGTTTCGAAACATCGATGCATGCACCGTTGATCATACGCGCGCCTGGTGTAGGAAAACCCGGTCAGCGTACCAAGGCGCTTACGGAGTTCGTCGATATATATCCATCACTCAGCGAATTGGCGGGTTTGCCTTTACCTGATCATTTGCAGGGCAAGAGTTTTGTTCCTTTGCTGAAAAATCCTGACATGCCTTGGAAACCTGCCGCCATCGGGCGTTTTGCGAACGGTGATACCATTCGCACTGATCAATTTCGCTTTAGCGAATACACTCGCAAAGATGGAAAATTCAGTTCCCGCATGCTCTACGATCACAACAAGGATCCAGGAGAAAATGTAAATATATCAGAACAAGCAGAGCAGGCCGATACAGTAAAAAAACTGACCGCAGACCTCCATCGGGCTAAAGGTAAGAAAAAGCTGGAGTGAAATGTCTGGAGATAGTAAGTAGCAACCAGCATTCTAACTCCTTTCTCCTAAATTCTCCCTCCTTCCCCCCATGATTCCAAAAATCCTCCTCAAAGAATCGATCATCGCGCGGCCAGGCTTTAATCGCTGGCGGGTGCCGCCGGCTTCGATTGCGATTCACCTTTGTATCGGTTCGGTCTATGCGTGGAGTATTTTTAATCCGGCTTTGATGCGGGAATTGGGAGTGGTGGCTCCTGCAGCGGGGGATTGGGCCTTGAGTCAGGTGGTGTGGATTTTTTCTACGGCGATTGTTTTTTTGGGTCTGGCGGCGGCGATAGCGGGAAAATGGTTGGAGAAAGTGGGCCCGCGTTGTGTGGGGGTGACGGCGGCCTGTCTATGGGGCGGCGGTTTTATTCTAGGTAGCGTGGGTATT